>CAZKSP010000010.1:8987-24333 GCA_964555385.1 uncultured Chitinophagaceae bacterium | reverse complement strand
CTCGCCATCAAAACTTGCAGCAAGACGGAGCGTCGTCTGGTGCTCATTCGATTGCCCGGCAACTTGTGTGCTGAACAGGGTTGACAGGAAGTCGGAGCTTTCCGTGAAACGAGCCGCTTTCGTGAAACTACCAGTTCGGCGTCGGTGCCCGGAAATCGGCCATGTTCACCGAGCGGAACCAGTCGATTGTCTTGGCGAGTCCTTCGGCAAGCGGAACTGTTGGCTCCCAGTGCAGGTGCTGCTTAGCCAACGTAATGTCTGGTCGTCGTCGTTCAGGGTCGTCGACGGGTAAGGGCTTCTCGATCAGCTTTGACTTTGAATCGGTCAGCTCAATCGTCAATTCGGCCAGCTGCCTGATCGTGAACTCACCGGGGTTGCCAAGATTGACGGGACCGACGAAATCGTCTGCACCATTCATCATGGCAATGATGCCAGCCACCAGATCATCGCGATAGCAGAAGCTGCGGGTCTGAGAACCGTCACCGAAGATCGTGATCGGTTCGCCAGCGAGGGCCTGGCGGATGAAGTTCGACACCACCCGACCGTCATAGGGATGCATTCGGGGTCCGTATGTGTTGAAGATCCGTACCACGCGGATGTTGACGCCATGCGCCCGGTGGTAATCCATGAACAGCGTTTCGGCGGCCCGCTTGCCCTCGTCATAGCAGGCCCGGGGACCGATCGGGTTGACGGCGCCCCGGTAGCTTTCCGGCTGCGGGTGGACCTCCGGGTCACCGTAGACCTCGCTGGTTGAGGCCTGCAGCACCTTGGCCCGGCACCGTTTGGCCATGCCGAGCATGTTGATTGCCCCGCTGACTGATGTCTTCATCGTCTTGATCGGGTTGTACTGATAGTGCCCAGGGGCAGCCGGGCAGGCAAGGTTGTAGATCTCGTCCACCTCCAGCCAGAGCGGATGAATAATGTCGTGCCGCAGCAATTCAAAGTTGCCGCAGCCGAGCAGGTGGGTGACGTTGGTCTTTTGACTGGTGAAGAAATTGTCGACGCAGATCACGTCATGCCCCTGCTCGACGAGTTGTTCGCAGAGATGGCTGCCGAGAAAGCCGGCACCGCCGGTGACGAGAATACGTTTCAGAGAGGGCATCAGCTGCAAGCTCCGAGGATACGGAAACCCGTTTTCTGGCAGATGCGCTAGCAAGCTGCAAGTGCCACAGCCGGCTACAAGCCCTCCCGCCCAAGGCCGAGCAGATAGCAGGTGAGATCGGCAAGTTCCTGCCGGGAGAGCTGATCGACCAGCCCAACTGGCATCAGTGAGGTTCCCGCTGATTCTTCGTCGATGTCATCGGCCCGGATCGTCAGTTGCTTGTCGTCGGCGGTACGCAGCACGAGCTCTGTTTCAGTCCGCGAGACCGGAATGCCGGTAGCGACTTGGCCGTCAACGGTCAGGACCACGAGGGTGTTGTAGCCCTCCTTCACATTCTTCGCCGGTTCCAGCAACGAATTAACGATGTAGTCGGGCTGACTGGCGACACCGATCGTCGACAGGTTGGGGCCGACCCGACCGCCTTCCTTTCCGACCCGGTGACATTTCACGCACTGCAGTTTTTCACGGCGATAGATTTCGTGGCCCCGGGCCGCACTGCCCGAGGCCTGCACGAAGGCAAGGAACTCAGCCATTTCGGCTGCCGAGAAGATACGCCTTCCCATTGGCTGCTCGCTACCACCTTGCAGCCTTTTCAGAATCGCCTTCAACGTTGGCTCATCCCGACCGGAGCCGGCGAGCTGTTTGAGGCCTACCGAGGCCACAGTGGCTGGCAGCGGACGCTGGTTCGCCTCGATTGCCGCAGCCAGAATCGCCGGCGTTCCCTGGCGGGCGAGGAAGGCTTTGAAAATGGCGATCTGATTGGGTTCAGCGAGTGGATCAGCCAGCAGACCGGCAGCGGTCGTGGCTGCCACCTGCGGTTCTTGGTTCAGCAGAGCAGCCACCGCTGCGATCCGCAGAGCCATCGCAGTTGACTTGTCACGGGTGAGATGGTCGAGCGGTTTCACTGCTGCCTCGCTGGCGAATCGGCCGAGGGTCTTGATTGCTGGCAGACGGAGGGGGTCTGGTCGCTTCGTGTCGGAGGCAACCCTAGCCAACGCGTCGATTGCCGTTTCCACCTTCCATCGACCAGCCGCTTCGATGGCGGCTTTTGCAACAGCTGGGTTGGCTGCGGTGATCAACCGTTCGAGACCGGCTAGGGGTCCGGCCGGCTGGACGCGGCGACGATTTTCGGACTCAAGCAGGTGAGTAAGGAGCGTGGCAGTCCGGGCCGGTGGAGTGGCTGGGTCAACCGCAGCCTTGAAAGCTAATTGAAGTTCGGCAGGTCCTCCGAACCGGGCAATGCAATCGATGGCCGCGTTGCGATCAGCGGCTGAAAGGCTGTCGGATTGCAGCAACTGCACGACGGCTGGAATCGCCTCGGTTGCTGCGGTTGCCTCGATCGCAAACAGCAGTCGTCCAGGATTGGTACTCATCGGTGAGGTGCCGGCGACGACGGCCGGCAACCAATCGGATTGCAGTTCACGACAGGCCAGCCAGACGGCGTAATCGAGGGCGTCGTCACGAGGGTGGTCGACCACCTGCAGTACCAACGCCGCGGCATCAGCCCCACCGATTGCTGCCAGAGCCCTTACCCCCTCCAACCGGACCAGCATCGAGTCGTCAGCCACGGTAGAAGTAAGCAGCTTGACTGGATCATCCAGCCGATCGGCCCAGTCCACCGCAATGCGGGCTGCCGCGGCCCGGGCTCGCGGGTCGGTGGAACCGAGCACCTCAGTAAGAAGCGGCTGGTTGATGTCGCTTGCGCTGCCCCGATCAATTGCTTGGAAGAGCCGCAACCCTTCTAGCCGCAGCCGGTCAAAGCTGGTGGCAGCCGGGTCGAGCTTAGCCAGCCAGTTGGTCACCGCCTGGCGAACGGAAACGGGGTCACGAGACCAGAGTACCCGGCGGGCCATGTCACGGCCGTAGGCCGACTGAGTGGCTAGATCGTTGAGAAGTTCAGGGATCGATCGGCTGGTGAAATCGATCCGGGGCGTGAGCGGCCGGCCCTTGGCCGTCACCCGCCAGATCCGGCCATGCTCGCGGTCGCGACGGGGGTCACGAAAGTCGACCTCGCCATGTTGAATGATAGGGTTGTACCAATCCGCGATGTAGATCGCCCCGTCCGGCCCCAGCTTGATGTCGATAGGGCGAAAGGTGACCCGCCTCGAGCGAATGAGGTCAGGTAGTTGTTCACTGCTGAAGCCCGAGCCCTGCTCAGCGAGCCGAAAGCGACAGACGCGGTTGGCTCGGAAGTCGTTGGTGATGAGCGTGCCTTGGGCATCATCGGAGAGATGGGGCCCATCAACGAATTCAATGCCGCAATATTTCGGGCTGCCGGGATTCATGCCGTGGAGAATCCGGGGTGTCCCGACGGCCGCCTGATAGGCAGCACCAGGGAACCCGTAATAGATGCCCTCACCGCCGGCACCATCGGTGACCAGTGAGCGGTGCCATTGGTCAAAGGCATGGCCCCAGGTGTTGACCCAACCGCGGGCGTAGACGTCAAGCGCGAGGGATCGAGGGAGGAACCGCCAGATGCCACCACCGTTAAGTCGTTTGACGCCAGCCGGTGTCTCCACATGACTATGGATATAGATCGACTGATTGAAAAACAGCCGGGCATCAGGGCCCCAGCGGAAGGTGTGGATGATGTGGTGGGTGTCTTCCGCACCAAAGCCCGACAGCACCACCCGACGCCGGTCGGCTCTGTTATCACCGTCGCGGTCAGCCAGGTGGAGCATCTCGGTGCTGTTGGCGACGTAGCAGCCTCCATCACCAGGTAATACGGCCGTGGGCATCAGCAGCCCGTCGGCAAAGATGGTGTGGGTGTCAGCCTGCCCGTCACCGTCACGGTCTTCAAGAATGGTGACGGTGTCGTTGGCGACCTCACCCGGCTGGATCTGCGGGTAGACGCTCGAAGACGACACCCAGAGCCGCCCTTGAGGGTCGAAGTTCATCTGCAGCGGCTTGCAAATCATCGGATCGGCCGCAAACAGGTTCACTTCATACCCTTCTGCCACCAGCATGTCGGCCAGTTCAGCGGTCGGATCAGGAGCGGGAATGTCGGTGAGCTTTCGCTGGGCAGCTGCCGGATTAGCAGCCACTGCTAGCGAGGCCAACAGGGTGGCAGTCAGCAGCCGTGAAAAAAGAGTCATGGCAGGTCTCCTGTGGCGGGCAGTGCATCACGGGCATTTCGGACATCGGCTTCAGCTGCAGTCACCAATGGATCGAACCGAGGAATCTCAGCCGCGTTGTTCCCCTGTTCGTGTTTACGGAACAGAAAAAGGTAGGTCTCGTTGGCTGGTCGCCAACGGTGGAAGAAGAGCTGGTTTTTTGCGTTGATCTGTTCGCGAACCGGTGCGGTGCGAGTGGCCCAGTCGTCCGGAAGCTGCCGGCCAGCCGCTGCCACAAACAGGCGGGCTGCTGTTTGGTAGCCGAACGGTGAAAGGTGAATGCCATCGGTGGTCGACGCCTCAGCGGCAGCCGCTGTGGGCCAATCAGCAAAGAGATCGACCAGTCCTGCCTGTCGGGCGACTGCTGTCTTGCGGATGACGGCTGCATAGCGGGCGAGGACGGCATTCTGGGCGTCGGCGTTTGGACAGGTTGTCTGTCGTTCAAACGGACTCGGCGTGACCAGCACCAGTCGCGGCCCGCCTGACGATTCACGAGGCTCCTGATGGCAGAGATCTGCACAGAGCTTATCCAGTTGCTTCCCAAAGGCATCGAGCTGTTGGTCACCGGCAAACGACTCGTTGCGGCCGTAGGCAATGAAGATCACATCGGGTGCCAGCTCATCAACCAGCTTTGTCATCCGAGCATAGCCTTTGGCGGGAGGATCAAAGACGCCTCGGCTGTCGGCCCAGACAGTGTCGCCTCCCCACCCAAGATTGCGAAATTCAAGATCTGCCTCCGGGAAGGCCGTTACCAAGGCCGTTTCGAGAAATCCCAGTTGCCCGTCGCGTTCAAAAAGCGTGTCACCCAGCAGCACGACCCGCTCGCCGTCATGCAGTTGCCACCTATGGCCTGCAGTACCGGTCGGCTCGGCCGCAGCAGGCTCGCCATTGGTGCCGAGAACCAACGCAAGGACTGTGAGAGAAAGCTTCCATGAGGGCGATAGGCCTGCATTCATTGTCATGCTCGCGGAGAAGGATTCTTCATGATACTTTACCATTCTTGGAAGGTCGTGTGCCGCCGCTGCGAGGCGGCGGCACACACATGATCTTCCGTCACAAAATCTTACGGGATCAATCGTTGCTACAGACACCGCAGCACAATAACCAGAATTATCTTGAACAGGAAACGAGGACCTCCATGAATCAACCATCAACTACCGGGCTGAATCGTCGCGATCTGTTCACCGCCGCCGCTGGTGCGGCCGTTCTCACTGCTGCAGGCCGGGCAGCTGCGGCTCCGGCGGTGACGAAGGGACACATCAAGCAGTCGATTGTCACCTGGTGCTTTGGCATGATGGGTGATAAGTGGAGCATCGAAAAGCAGTGCCAAGTAGCCAATGAACTGGGCTGCCTCTCGATCGAACTGACCGAGCCGAAAGACTGGCCGCTGCTGAAGAAGCATGGTCTTACCTGTGCGATTGCTCCCAACGGCATGCCGGGCGCGCCCTTTGTCAAGGGCTTCAACAATCCCAAGTACCACGAGGAAGTCATCACCCGAACGACCGAGATGATTGACGCCTGTGCCGAAGCCGGCATGCCGGCTGTGATTGCCTTCACTGGTTTCAAGTGGCGGGATGCCGAAGACCCAGCCAGTGGGGCGATGCCCGACGACGAGGCCTTCGACAACTGCGTGAAGGGCCTGAAAAAGATCGCCGGCCACGCCGAGAAGCAGGGCGTGACGATCTGTCTGGAACACCTCAACACCCGGGACGACACCCATCCGATGAAAGGTCACCCCGGGTACCAGGGCGATGATGTCGATGCCGTGGCCGCGATGCTGCGGCGGGTTGGCTCTGAGCGGGTCAAGTTACTCTTCGATATCTATCATGTGCAGATCATGAATGGCGATGTGATCCGTCGGCTTGAGGAGTGCAAAGACATCATTGGCCACATTCACACCGCCGGGAATCCGGGCCGCAATGAACTCGATGACACGCAGGAGATTAACTATCCGCCAATCATGCGGAAGCTGCTTGAGATCGGCTACGACGGCTATGTTGGCCAGGAGTTTATTCCCACTCGAGATCCCCTCGCCGGCCTCCGCGAGGCGGTGGCCCTCTGCGATGTCTGAGTAGCGGCCACCTCAACGACAATTCTCCGGCCTGTGTCTGCATGCCGTTTCGAGCCCGTTCGCTACCGCAGGTAGGCAGGCGGCCCTGTGGGGGATACCTGAAACAATGAGTTGCGGCCTCTCTCCCAGACTGCTGGTTGCCGTAACGGTGCCTGCCATCCGAGCGACGTTGTTTGCGGCTGCCTTCTCTGGTCTTGCTGGTTTGGCGATGGGCCAACCGGCCCCGGCGTGGAGTCCGGAATTCGTCGAGCAGGTCCTTGCTGATGCCTGGAGTCGGGGCGATGTCCGCCGTGGAGCCGGCGTGTTCAGTGCTGCCGCAACTGGCTGTACGTCGTGCCACAAGGTGGCTGGTGTGGGCGGTGCCGTAGGGCCTGAACTCACGACGGTCGGCAAATGCCTTTCGCCCGAGGAAATCGTTGAATCGGTCTACTGGCCGGCCCGTTCGATGAAGCCCGAGTACCGGGCCTATGCGTTTGTGCTGGCTGACGGTCGAGTACTCCAAGGGATGATTCAACAAGAAACCGCTGATTGCGTGGTTGTGGTCGAGGCGACAGGAAAACGTCATGACTTGACGCCTGCCGATATTGAAGAGCGGACGGAGGTGGGCTCACTGATGCCGGCCAACGTATTTACGTCGCTGCCTGCCAAGCAGCGCTGTGATCTCGTACGGTATCTGTTGGAACTCGGCCGCACAGCTGGCCTTGAAACGCTTTCGCATCGAGCCGGCCCCTTCGACGTGCCTCGTGAGCCGCTTGAGCCCGACGATTGGCCAAACCGTGATCTCTGGGTCAACAAACACCGCGTCTACGATTCCTACACGAAGCAGGCAATCGCTTTCCGTGGGCGGAACCCGATGCCGCTGCTGCTGCCGGCATGGCCGGGACTTGACGGCGGCACGCATGGCCACTGGGGCAGCATTCCCTGGTCAACCTGGGACGATGAGCGACGGAACGAGGGCGATCAGGGTTCCCTGCAGTGCTGGCCGCTCGCTATCGGTGGTCGGACTGTGCCGCGGGCGGTGAACCTGCGGTTAGGCGACACTGGTGAACTGGCGGCCTGCTTCAACCCCGATACGCTCCAGTTTGAGGCTGTCTGGACGGGTGGCTTCCTCACGTTTGGAAAGCAACGGTACGGGTTTCTGGCCCCCGCAAAACCGGCAGGAACCCTCGGCTCGGCGCCTGTGGCCGTGGACCTGCCACCCGGCCCGCGGACCTATCACGGCTTTTACCGTCACGGCAAGCGAGTGGTGTTTTCCTACTCAATCGGCGACGTGAACTATCTCGATGCACCGTGGTTAGAGAATGGCCAGCTTGTCCGTGAAATTGCACCAGCTGCAAGCCACCCCCTTGCTGCATTGCTGGCTGGTGGCCCGCCCCAGTGGCCGCAGCTGCTAACAACATCCGGCACGCTCGGTAGCGGTGAGCCGTATGCTGTCGATACGATCGCCCCGCCGTTTGAGAACCCTTGGGGTTCGCTGATGTTCTTCGGTGGGCATGGCTTCTTCTCCAATGGTGATGCGGCGATCTGCACGATCCAAGGCGATGTCTGGCGGGTCTCCGGTCTCGATGCGGAGCTGAACCTTGTCCGCTGGCGACGGCTGGCAGCAGGACTCAATCAGGCTCTCGGCCTCGTCGTGCATGACGACGTTGTTTACGTACTTGGTGGCGACCAGCTCACTCGGCTTGAAGATAGCAATGGCGACGGCGAGGCCGACTTCTACGCCTGCGTGACGAATCGCTTCGAGCCTTCTGGCGGACACAACTTCAAGTGCGGCCTTGAACGCGACGGGGCTGGCAACTTTTTCACGGCCTCGCATCAGGGCCTGCTGCGGATCAGTCCCGACGGCCAGACGGTCGATGTGCTGGCGGTCGGCTTTCGCAATCCCGATGGCCTCGGGCTACTTCCCGACGGCACGCTCACCGTGCCCGTCTCCGAGGGCGACCGCACGCCGGCGTCAGCGATCTGCGAGGTGCGGCAGGAGCCGGGCCAGCCTCCGGCGAACCCTCGGCCAAACTTTCGGGGAACGCCCCCAGCCCTCCCGCTGGTCTCCATCCCCCGCGGACTCGATCATTCAAGCGGTGGCCAGACCTTTATTTCGAGTGACCGCTGGGGGCCGCTGGCCGGTCAGTTGGTGCATTTTTCGTTTGGAGCCTGCACGCACTTTCTTGTCCTTCGCGACGAGGTAGCCGGGCAGCCGCAGGGGGCCATTGTGCCGTTGGTTGGAGATTTTCGGTCGGGTGTCCACCGCGGCCGATTCAGTCCAGCCGATGGCCAGCTTTACGTCAGTGGCATGAACGGCTGGCATGTCTACGGCGTGGACGACGGCTGCTTTCAGCGGGTGCGGTACACCGGCGGCACCGTGCAGCAGCCGATCGGCATTCGGGCTCATCGGAATGGGGTGCGGCTGCAATTTTCGGCGTCGCTTGATCGCCACGTCGCGGGCGTTGCGGCCAACCACTTCGCCCAGTGCTGGAACTACCGTTACGGTGACTCCTACGGGTCGCCCGAATTCTCCCCGAGTCACTATGGCGCCGTGGGGCACGACCCGCTCGCGATCCGCTCAGCCACGGTCCTCGCCGATGGAAAAAGCCTGTTCCTCGAGTTGCCTGACCTCCAGCCGGTGAACCAGTTGCATCTGCACGTCGCTGTCGGTGGCGGCGTGACGCGTGACATCTTCGCCACGATTCACAACCTTGACCAGGCATTTCATGACATCCCGGATTATCAGGAGGTAACCCGGCCCGTGGCGGCCCATCCAATTCTCCGCGACATCGCGATGATGAAGGCGACCGTCAAGAACCCGTGGCTCGGGAAAGTCGAGGATGCCCGGCCCCTCACGATCGAGGCCGCTTCGAACCTGTCCTACAAGACACCGGAACTTCGGGCGAAGCCCGGCGAGAAGCTTGCCCTCACGTTCATGAACCCCGATGTCGTGCCCCACAACTGGGTGCTGGTGAAGCCCGGTACGCTGGCCGCGGTCGGCACCCTGGCCGATGGGCTGATCACCGACCCCGAGGCAGTCGCCCGGCATTACGTGCCGAAGACTGACGACGTGATCGCCTATGCCGACATTACCACGCCCGGCACCCAGCAGACGATATATTTTACCCTCCCCGACGTCCCCGGCCGTTATCCATTCCTCTGCACCTTTCCGGGCCATTGGAAGCTCATGAATGGTGTTTTGATCGTTGAGTGACAACCCCTCTCCACAACCCCTCACTTTCAGGAAAACCTTCATGCCATTCCGTTGTTCAGGCTCGATTGTCCTGTTGGCCAGCCTCTTCATGGTTGTTCACGTGACGCGGATCAGCTCGGCGGAGGAGCGGGCTGAACTTGCCTCGCGGGCCCAGGAACTCTTCCGCCATGACAATCTTGTTGCTTGGTGCATCGTGCCATTCGATGCGAAGAAGCGGGGGCCGGAGGAACGAGCGGCGATGCTTGCGAAGCTGGGCCTGAAACGCTTTGCCTACGACTGGCGGCAGGAACATGTCCCCAGCTTTGACGCAGAGTGGGACGCGCTGGCGAGGCATGGTGTCACTCTTGATGCGTTCTGGTCGACCCCACCCGATCTGCCAGGACTGCTCGCGAGCCTTAAGCGGCGGGGCCAGAAGCCATCGTTTTGGGTGATGGCGAAGGCCCCGAGCGACCTTGATCAGGCGACGAAGGTGCAGCACGCCGCTGACCGGCTCCGTCCACTCGCCGAGACCCTGGCGAAGGCCGGCTGCCGGCTCTCGATTTACAACCACGGTGGCTGGGGTGGCGAGCCTGAGAACATGGTCGCTGTCTGTGAGGCGATTGGCCTGCCGAACGTGGGCATTGTCTACAACCAGCACCACGGCCACGATCATGTGCCGCGGTTTGCGGAGGCGTTAGCGGCGATGCTGCCCCACCTGCACTTCCTCAACATCAATGGCATGACCGCCGAGGGAGATAAGAAGGGCCAGAAGATTTTGGTGATCGGCCAGGGCGACCTCGACGTGGAACTCGCCGAGATCATCTGTGAGAGTGGCTACGACGGCCCCATCGGCATCCTCAATCATACGGGGCATGATGCCGAAGCCCGCCTGCTCGACAACCTAGAAGGCCTCGACTGGATTACGGGTGAGCTGATCAACAAACCGATCCCTAAGCCGACACCACGGACAAAATGAGGAACGCCAATGGTCGGTTGCTTGATTGTGCGTCGCTGCGGCAGCGGACCACCGCATGATTCAGGTGTGACCGGCGGTGGCTGGAGGGCCCTGGCTGATTCATGTTCCGTCTGGCCGTATCAGCATGATCCGGACATCGGCCACGTTGGTGCCGGTGGGGCCGGTCTCAATGAGGCCACCAGCGGTGGCTAGCAGCGGATGGGCGTCGCAACGGTCAATCGCGTGGCTGAGTGCTGCGGGCTGGTGCTTGAAGGTTGCGGCCACGGGTGAATCAATAAAGCCACCGGCTGCGGAGGTCGGGCCGTCCTCGCCGTCGGTACCGAAGCTGGCAAGCAGTAGCCCGGCGGGCCAGTTGCGTCCTCCCGCGAGTACGTCCCGCGCCACCGCCAGCACCGTCTGCTGATTGCGGCCGCCGCGGCCATGGTCGACTGGTACCACGACCGTTGCCTCGCCTCCCTCAATGACTGCTCGCGGCTGGCCGTCTTGTTCCGAAGCTGCCACCAGTTTGTCACTGAGGCTGGCGAGCCGACTGCCGGTGGCATTGGCTGTTTCAGCGGCCGTCACCGTGCCGGCTGAGATGACCTGATACCCGCAGTTTTCAGCAGCAGTCGCGGCTGCCCCAACCGCGGTGGTATTGCTGCCCAGTAACAGGTGGCCAACCCGGCAGCCTGCCGACGTTGTCCAGCGGCCGGTACTGTCAGCGGAAGTGGGCGGTCTGCTGGCGGCGGCCCGCCGGGCTGCCTTAAGCAGCGTTTCACGGTCGGCTGGGAGAACCCCATAGTGGGCCAGCAGTGTTGCCAGTCCACCGATGTCGATCGTTGCGGGTAGGCAGGGCCCCGAAGCGATTGTGCCCAGGTCATCACCGATCACATCAGAAAGCACCACGGCCAGCAGCCGTCCGGCAGAGCAGGCAGCGGCCAGCCCACCTCCCTTCACCCGACTTGCGGCCCGGCGAACCGCGTTGATGGCAGTGATGTCAGCACCCGCAGTGGCCAGTTGCTGAGTGATGCGGCTGAGCAGCTCCAACGAGATGCCTTCCACTGGTGCTTCAAGCAGGGCCGATCCACCGCCGGTGATCAGCACGATCGCCAGGTCGTCGGAGTCGAGCTGGCTGAGCATCGCGAGCATCTCACCTGTCGCGGTGCCGACGGCTGTGGTCGGAAGGTTCACGCCGCCTGGCCGGGTTTCCCGCACCTCGATGTTCGTAAGCGACAGGCCGCAGCCCTCCGGCACGCTGACCAGGCCCGTCACCCGATGTTGCGCAAGCCGCTGCGGCCCCAGCAACGCCTCCAGGCCCGCCGCAAAGCCACCGGCCGCTTTGCCACCACCCACGACCACGATCCTGTTCAGCCGATCGAGGTCGACTGCGTCACCGCCAGCCACCAAGACCGGCTGGTCGTCACATCGCAGCTGGCCGGCCGGTTGGCCCAGCGACAGCCGGTTACCCATCAGCGAGCAGGGGTCAATTGCGGCGGTCATGGCGGCAAGAATGTCGGCCAGATCCTGCTGCAGCGGCGTGTTCGCCGGGATAGAGCGCCGTCGTTTGTTCCCAATCACGGTAGTGTTCCACCAGGCGGCCGTGGTGGCTCATCACCATGCTGGTTCTTAGGATCAAACTGGGTCAGGTCGATGCCCCCCTTAGCCTCCTCTTCGAGCAGCTTCACCCGCAACTCCAGCCGGTCGATCCGACGGGCGAGCAGGGCCGGTGACTCCGTCTGTGGCTGTGGCCGCTTGGGCCGCGGCACCACCGGATAGCCGAGCTGCCGTTGAAGCGCCGCGAACAGAAAGAGCGGATCCTTGCCCCGGTTAGCCCAGGCGATTCGTCCTTCCTTTTCGCCGAAGAGCGTCGCCGGCTGTTCGGCAGAACGATTCGCCGTGTCGGTGTCCGTCTCATCCAACCGTCGCCGCAGCCGCCGTACCCGTTCGGCACTGCGGACATAGATAAGATCGGCCAGATCTACCAGGCCGACCTGCCGGGAGAGCATGGCAATCCAGTCCTTCCAGTCGGCGTCGAAGATGTCGTCTGCGGCGGTGGCGGTCAGGCCATGCATGTAGTCAAGCCGATTCCTGGAGAGGCACTCAAAGCGGTAGAAGAACAGCCCCTGGGGGGTGGCCCCTTCGGCGCGGTACGCGGCCTCGCGTTGGAGAATGGTCATTGCCGTCCGCAGGTCGAACCGGCCCTCCTCGTCTTCGGCCTCGGCGACAACGAAGGTCTGAAACGCCGAAAAATAATGAGCCAACCGCCGCATGGCGGTGGCCATGGTGCCGACTAGCCGGAGGTCGCTGACCAAATAGTCGATGGCCAGCGGCAGTTTCGTGGTGGCGAGCACCTCATGGCTGAGGCTGACGAGGGCCTCCTGGGTGGCGACTCCGTCGAGCATTCGCTCGCCGAGGGTCCGAAACAGGTAGCCCTGTTCGATGTATTCCTCACGATCCAGCATCTCGGTAGCCCTACAGCGTCGCGGCGCGAAGCGATCACTGGGCCGAAAGGGTCGGCCCGACCTTCCTGCAATCTATACTTGGGAGGTCCGAACAGTCATCTTGAGGAGGATGGACGTCCACGATCGTCCGCCAGAGCACATGTCGCAGCAGTTTAGTTCGATCGAGGCCGCCGTCGCCGCTATGCAGGAGGGCAGGGTCGTCATTGTCGTTGATGCCGAGGATCGCGAAAATGAGGGGGACTTCATCTGCGCGGCCGAGCATGCCACCCCCGAGGCGGTCAACTTTATGATCACTCACGGCCGGGGGCAGGTCTGCATGGCCGTGCTGCCGGAGGTGGCCCGCCGACTGGAACTGCCACCAATGGTGGAGACGAACCAGACGCCCCTGGGCACCGCCTTCACCGTGCCGGTCGATCACGTCTCGGCTCGCACTGGCATCACCGCCGGGGAACGGGCAACAGCCATCGCGGCGATCCTCGACCCCGCCAGTAAGCCGCAGGACTTTATCCGGCCGGGTCATCTGTTTCCGCTCATTGCCAAGGAGGGGGGCGTGCTGCGGCGGGCGGGGCATACTGAGGCAACCGTCGATCTGGCCCGGTTGGCCGGTCTGCAACCGGCCGGGGTGCTCTGTGAAATACTTGATGCCGAAGGAAACCGGGCCGATCGTGCAGCCCTCTGGTCCATTGCCGAGCAGCATGGCCTTGAGATCATCTCGATTGAAGAGCTGATTCGCCACCGCCGGGCCCGTGAGAAACTGGTCGAGCGGATTGCCGAAGCGGACCTGCCGACGAAATGGGGCACATTCCGCATCTTGGCCTATGACGTGAAGTACGAGTCCCAGCAGCCGATCGTGCTGGTGATGGGCGATGTCAGTACCGCAGCTGCGCCGCTGGTGCGGCTGCACTCGTCATGCTTCACCGGTGACCTGCTCGACAGCCTGCGGTGCGACTGCGGTGATCAGTTGCACATGGCCCTCGAAATGATTGGCCGCGAAGGAGTTGGAGCTCTCGTCTACCTGCCTCAGGAGGGGCGAGGCATTGGGCTCGTACAGAAGATCCGGGCTTACGGGCTGCAGGACGAAGGCCTCGACACGGTTGAGGCGAATCTGGCCCTCGGCTTCAAGGCCGATGCCCGTGACTATGGAATAGGCATCCAACTGCTTAAGGACGTCGGTCTTTCGAAGGTGCGACTGCTCACAAACAATCCGAAAAAGACAGACGCCTTCATCTACGGTGGCTTTGATCTCGAGGTTGTCGATCAGGTGCCGATTCTGCCGCCATCCAACGAGTACAACGCCCGTTACTTGGCCACCAAGCGGGAAAAACTCGGCCACCAGCTGCCCACCGGGACGCCGGCGGGTTCCGGCGGACGTTGACCAGCCTCTCCCATCTCTCGTAGCATCGCCGGCCTACGGTTGAGAAGCTGCATCCGGTGTTCCGGCGGCACCGTGAATGTACTCAGCAGAAGGAGGCTCGCGATGCTGCAGGAGTTTGGGCGGTGGATAGCCAGTCGGTGGATTTACCCCGGGTGTACCGTCGCCCTGTTTGGCCTGGCTGGCTGTGGGTCTGATGAGCCGGCGTCTCCCCTCCCGGCTCCTGAACTGACGGCCCCAGCCGCCGAGCGGAAGGAACCGCTGCCGGTGACGCCAGTGGAGGCGCCGGAGCCGTTTGAAGCCCCGCCGCTGGCAGAACTCGATAAGGAAGTGGGCTGGATTGACCGGCCGGTGCGGGATGGGCTGGTGCTGCTGCGAGAGGCGCAGGCCGGTGAAGGTGTGCTGGTGACCGTTGCCGATGCCTTGGCGTTGAAAAACGACACTGCCGAGGCCAACGCCAAGATTCTGTCCGCTCTCGGCCAGCTTCCCAAAGAGGGCCAGGCCGATCTCTCAGCCCGGATTGAACGGCATGTCGGCGGCGACCTGGGCAGCACCAATCCGATCATGATCAGCACGACCGCCGAGTTCGATATTCTCGGCCTCACCGGCTTCGGGCTGTTTTCCTTTGGCCGTGATCTCGAGCCCTTTGCCACCAGCGAGACGGTCGCAGCCTGGCAGACCAGTACCGATCGGATGCTCGACAAAGTGGTGTTACGGGACGACCTTGTCTGGAGTGACGGCAAGCCCATCACCGCCCACGACATCGCCTTTACCTATCAGGTCATCATGGACCCGCGGGTGCCGGTGCCGGCTGTCCGTAGCGGCACCGACCAACTGCGGTGGGTCGAGGCCTATGACGACCGTACCGTGGTCTTCTTCCACAAGGAGGCCCTCGCCACCAATGTCTGGAATATCAACTTTCCGGTCTTACCCAAGCACATCTATGAACAGACCTGGGAGGACGACCCAACGTTGAAGGACTCGCCGGAGCATGTCCAACTTGAAGCGTCGCCGGTTTGTGGTGGTCCCTACGAGATCGTCGAACGGAAGCGGGGCCAGCAGATTGTGCTCAAGCGGCGGGCCAGCTGGGCGACGG
>CAZKSP010000010.1:0-8977 GCA_964555385.1 uncultured Chitinophagaceae bacterium | reverse complement strand
GTAGGGGGAATGCAGGTTCGCGAAGCGCCCTATTTCGAGGAAATCCGCTTCCGGATCATCGAAGACCCCAACACGACGCTGCTGGCGCTGAAGGCGGGGGAGATCGATGAGATGATTCTGCAGCCCGAGCAGTGGACGACGCAGACGGTCGATGAGGATTTCTATGAACGCAACACGAAGGTGACCGCACCTGAGTGGGTCAGTTTTCATTTCGGCTGGAATATCGACACGGTCTTTTTTCGTGATCGGCGGGTGCGGCGGGCGATGAGCTACGCCTTCAACCACGATGAGATGCTCGAGAAGCTCTGCTACAGCCTTTACGAGCCCTGCGCCGGCATTTTCCATCCGGGGGCGTGGATGGCTGCGCAGAAAAAACTCGAGCCCTACAAGCAGGACCTCGACAAGGCCGAGGCCCTGCTCGATGAGGCGGGCTGGATTGACCGAGACAACGACGGTATTCGCGACAAGGAGATCGACGGCCGGAGCGTGCCGTTTGAATTCTCGATTGTCGTCAATCAGCAGCCGCTGCGGATTGCCATTTGCACGCTCTTGAAGGAGAACCTCGACCAGATTGGGGTTCGGCTCAACGTCCGCCCGGTGGAGTCGACCGTCCTGCAAGACCTGACGATCAAGCACAATTTCCAGGCCTACTTCGGTGGCTGGGGCTCGGGCACCGACCCCGATACCTCAGAAAACCTCTGGAAGACCGGCGCGATGCGGAACTTCTGCAACTATGCCAACCCTGAGATCGACCGGCTCTACGCCGAAGGGCGGCAGGAGTTCGACCGGGCCAAGCGGGCCGAGAAATATGGTCGCATTCAGGAGATCCTCTACGACGACCAGCCATACACGTGGCTATTTTGGCGGAACAGTTTTTACGGCTTCTCCAAGAGCCTGCGGGGCTATGTCTTTTCGCCGCGGGGGCCCTACCACTACTCCCCTGGCTTCGGCAGCCTCTGGAAGCCCCGGCAGGAGTGAGCGATGGCAACCTACCTGCTGCGGCGATTCCTCCTGGGGATCGTCACGCTCGCGGTGATCACGCTGATCGTCTACGGCCTGGCCCGGAACATGCCGGGCAATCCGCTTACGGTGCAGCTGGGTGAGAGCGATCCCAGCCGGAAGCTCAACCCGGAGGATCAGCGGCGGATGCTCGAGATCTACGGCCTCGACAAGCCCTGGCCGGTTGGCTACCTGCAGTGGGTCAGCAAGCTGGTGCGGGGCGATCTGGGCCGATCGATCACCCGGAAGCAGCCGGTGACGAAACTGATCGGCGAGCGGATCGGGCCGACCGTGCTGATTTCTGGAACCGCTCTGGTCCTCACCTGGCTGCTGGCCATTCCGCTGGGCCTTTATGCCTCGGCCCGAAGTGGTCACATCGATGAGCGGGCGGTCGGCATCGGGCTCTACGTGCTCTATTCGTTTCCAGCCTTCGTAGCAGCGCTGTTTCTGCAGATCATCTTTGCGGTCTGGCTGCGGGGGACGAGCTGGGAGCTGCCGCTGTTCGGCATGAGCGATCTTCCCAGTGATGCCGCCTGGTCAGCCCGGGTGGCCGATATTGCCCGCCATGCGATCCTGCCGGTGGTCTGCCAGACCTATGTGGTGCTCGCCTACAACAGCCGGTTTATCAAGGCGAACCTCGAAGAGGTGGTGCGGCAGGACTTTATCCGCACCGCTCGCGCTAAGGGGGCTGGCCCCGGGCGGGTACTCATTCGACATGCCTTCCGCAATACGCTGATTCCACTGGTGACACTGCTGGGGCTATCGCTGCCGGCGTTGGTCGGGGGGTCGGTGATCATCGAGCAGATTTTTACATGGCCGGGCATGGGGCGGCTGTTCTTTGAGAGCATCCGTGAACGGGACTATCCGACGATCATGGGGCTGACCTTCATGTTCAGCCTGCTGACCCTCGCCGGCCAGTTATTGGCCGACCTGCTCTATGGCCTGGTCGATCCCCGGGTGAGCGTGGACTAACCGCAAGGAGTGTCGATGAAACCGCACGACGCCTCCTCGCGTCCTCCCTCGCGAGGCTTCTGGGCCGAGGCCTGGGTTCGCTATCGCAGCCGGCCGATTGGCATGATCGCCCTGGCCTTTGTGGTGTTGCTCACGGTTGTGGCAGCCTTCGCTCCGGCGATTGCCGGCACCAAGCCGGTCATCTGCCGCTATAAGGGGCGGCTCTACATGCCCTGTCTCGGCTACTTCAATCGCCGCTGGGAGTCGCCGGTCTTTACCAAAGACAAGTTTCGCGGCACCTACCCTCAGAACCTTAAAGACAAAGACCCCGACAGCTGGGCGATCTGGCCGCTGGTCTTTCAAGATCCCTATCGCCGCGTGCGGGACAACGAGTGGCCCGGCCGGCCAGAGAACCCTTCTCGCGATGAGGGGCGGCCCAATGCCATCAACCTGTTTGGGACTGATCAGTACGGGGTCGATGTCTTCGCCAAGATGGTGCATGGCACCACCATTGCCTTGCTGGTCGGCTTTGTCTCAATGGGTCTGGCCGGTTCGATCGGCATCATCGTCGGTGCAATCGGAGGTTACTTCGGGGGCTGGGTCGATATGCTGACCAGCCGGCTGACCGAGGTGGTGATGTGCATCCCGACGCTGGTACTGATTCTCGCCTTGGTAGCCGTGGTCGAGAAGCCGACGATCTGGAAGACGATGGCGATCATCGGAGCGACCGGCTGGACCGGTATCGCCCGGCTGACGCGAGCGGAGTTTCTGCGGCTGAAAGAAAGTGAGTTCGTGATGGCGGCCCGGGCAGCCGGGGCGGGGCCGGTACGAATCATGCTGCGGCACATTCTGCCCAACGCCCTGGCTCCGGTGCTGGTGCCAATCACCTTCGGCATTGCTGCGGCAATTCTGATCGAGGGGTCGCTGTCATTTCTCGGCTTCGGGCCACCGCCGCCGACGGCCAGCTGGGGCTCGATCCTCAACAGCGCTCGCAGCAACCTGCAGCTCTGGTGGCTGGTGGTCTTTCCGGGGGCTGGCATCTTTCTGACGGTGCTGGCCTACAACCTAGTTGGCGAGGCGCTCCAAGAGGCGACTGACCCCAGGCTGCGGGAGGCAAGGAAATGACCACCGCTCCGCTGCTGGCCATCAAAAATCTGGTGACGGCCTTCCAGACCCCTGCTGGCCGGCTGCCGGCCGTGGACGGCGTCTCGCTGGCGATCGGCCGCGGCCGTACGCTCGGCCTCGTGGGCGAGAGCGGCTGCGGCAAGAGTGTGACCGCGATGTCGATCCTCCGGCTGGTGGCCAGCCCCGGCCGGATCGAGTCGGGTTCGATCCAGTTGGCCGTCGACGGTGAGTCACTTGAGCTGACGAGTCTGCCCGAGCGGCGGCTGCGAGAGATCCGCGGAGGGCGGATCGGCATGATCTTTCAAGAGCCGATGACCAGCCTCAACCCAGTCTTTACGGTTGGCGATCAGATTGCCGAAGTGGTCAGGCTGCACCGTCGGGTCAGTCGGGCCGCGGCCCGGGCCCGGGCGCTGGAGATGCTGAAGCTGGTACGAGTGGCCGACCCTGAGCAGCGGCTTGATGCCTATCCGCATCAGCTGTCCGGCGGAATGCGGCAACGGGTGATGATTGCCATGGCGCTGGCCTGCGAGCCCGATCTGGTCATTGCAGACGAGCCGACGACGGCACTCGACGTGACGATACAGGCCCAGATTCTTGAACTGCTTGACGACTTGCGGAAACGGCTGGGCACGGCAATTCTGCTGATCACCCACGACCTCGGCGTAGTTGCTGAGACCTGTGATGACGTGGCTGTGATGTATGCTGGCCGGATTGTCGAGCAGGCTCCGGCCGCTGAACTCTTCGGCCGACCGCTGCATCCCTATACGATTGGTCTACTGGCAGCCCGGCCCGATGCCGACCGTCGCGGCACCGGACCGCTGACCACGATTCCGGGCATGGTGCCACCGCCGCAGGAGTTTCCCAGCGGCTGTCGGTTCCATCCCCGGTGCGGTCATGCCCAGCAGCCCCGCTGTGATGGTGAGGTCCCGCCCCTGCGGGAACTCAGCCCGGGCCACTTCGTCCGCTGCCACTACGCCGAGGAGATCAGCCAGTGACTGAACCGCGGCAGGGCGACCATTACCAAGCAGGCCCCGGATCAAAGGCAGCGGCCACCGATTCCGATGAGGCATTGGTCGGAGTCGAGCAACTCGAAACCCATTTTCCGATCCGCAAAGGACTCTTGCGGCGGCAGGTCGGGACGGTCCGGGCAGTCGATGGAGTCAGCTTTGCCATTCCGCGGGGGCAGACCCTAGGGCTGGTCGGCGAGAGCGGCTGCGGTAAGACGACCGTCGGCCGCAGTCTGCTGCGGCTGATCGAGCCGACCGGCGGCAGTGTGCGATTCGCGGGACAGGATGTGCGAGGCCAGAGCCGGGCGGATCTGCGGCGACTCCGCCGAAGGATGCAAATCGTTTTCCAAGATCCCTACGGCTCGCTCAACCCTCGAATGAAGATCCGTTCGATTCTGGAAGAGGGGTTGGTGATCCACGGGATGGGCGACCGGGCGACCAGACTCGAGCAGATGGCGGCGGCTCTGGAACGGACCGGGCTGGCCGCCGCCGCTCTCGACCGCTATCCGCATGAGTTCTCCGGTGGGCAGCGACAGCGGATTGCCATTGCCCGGGCGGTTGTGCTCAAGCCCGAGTTCCTGGTTCTCGACGAACCGGTCTCGGCCCTCGATGTGTCAATCCAGGCGCAGGTGATCAATCTGCTGGCTGAACTTCGTCAGGAACTGGGACTGACCTACCTGTTCATCTCGCACGACCTGTCGGTGGTTGAATATCTGGCCGATCAGGTGGCGGTGATGTATCTCGGCAGGATCGTCGAATCGGCGGCCTCCGAGCAGCTCTGCCGGCAGCCACTGCACCCCTACACGCAGGCCCTCTTCTCGGCCGTGCCGAGTGTCGAGCCCAGCCGACGGCGGCAGCGGATCGTACTGCCTGGTGACGTGCCAAGCCCGTCTCGGCCGCCGGGTGGCTGCCGGTTTCACCCGCGGTGTCCGCTAGCTGAAGCGGTGTGCCGCGAGGCCGATCCCCCCCAGGTCGACCTCGCGGGTCACCGTGTTCACTGCCATGTTGCTGGCCGTGAACTTGACCGCGTGGGTGGCGATGCCACCGCCGCCTCGGCTGCCATTGCCGCGGCGATCACCGCCGCGACCGCCGCCCCGGCTGGCTCGAGCCAGCCACGTTCTGACGCCTGACGAAATAGGTCTTGGGGTCGTCAATGACCCAGGGCGTGCTCCATGTCTTGCCGTCATCGTGGCTACAGACGTTGTAGAAAAATGTCTTCACCCACTCGGTTCGATAGCCGTAGGGATACTGCGAAGTCATGTGATCATCCATTGACAGTTCATCGACACCGGGGCTGGCGAAGTAGTGAACCATGCCATCGGAAGAGAAGCTCATGCCGAGCGTCCACCAGCCGAGCTGATCAGCCGTGATGGTCGGTCCCCGCATGCCCCGACCCCGGCGATCACCACGGATTCGCAGGTAGGCCGAATCCTCCTGCTCCTTGCCGTCGCCCGGGGCAAAGACGATGAACATGCCGGGCCAGTATTCCTCAACACCAAACTCACCCCGATCAGGATGGTCTTCGCCGGTGATGATGGCATGGGTGGTGCAGCCGCAGCGAAAGCCGAAGGAGGCCCCGCTGCGACGCTCCCACTGTGAAAAGGGTGGGAGGTAGACCCGGGTGACAACGCTTGGGCTGTCGGCTCGCGACAGACCCCGGCCGGCAGCCTTCGACATATTGAAGATCAGGTCATCCTGCATCATCCGATAGGTGAGCCTTCCGGGAATACCGGCCCGCAGGGTCGCAATCAGCATGCCGTGGCTGCTGCCTTCGAGCCCGGGGGCGGGCAGTTCCACCCGCTTGACCACATCGGGCGTGCCCCGCTTTGGCCCCTCGAACCAGAGGCCATTGTTGCTCTTGCCCAGCGGGCTCCGCATCCGCTTGTCTTGCTCTTCCGAACTCTTGGGATGCCGGTGGTACCACTTCCAATCCTCTGCTTCGAAATCATCGCCCCCGTTTTTGATCAGCACGCCAGTGCCGGGGATGAGTACTGGCTTTTTAGCGGCAGCGGGCTTTTCGGCGGCGGCCGTCGCGTCGGGCTTCTCAGCGGCTTCTGCAGGTGTCGCGGCCCCAGCGGGTGACAGGTTGAGAAGCAGCAGCCCGCAGAAGGCTGTCGGAAGCAAGCGTCGGATGAATGTGTCAGCCATGTTGGAAGTTCCTCTGAACGTGTTTTGAATGAGAGGGTTCTCGTTGTGCGGAAGAAGGCGATCCTGCCGATTGAATCAATCGTCAGGGCTGCCGAGTGAGGTGTAGGCCATGAAAAGCAAGCCGGCAGGCCTCAGCCATTTTCACCAGACTGCCTGGTTGCCCCGATGTGTGGATTGACTGGGATCGCTCTGGCGTTGGGATCTGGAAATCGTCACAAACGCCATTCAACAGACTGTGGACAAAGTCTGCCGCCGCAGGATGCGGCGGTTGGCACCCCCGAAAACTCTCTGCATTTTCGAGTTTGCCCAAGTGGACCATCGTTCGCCCGCATTCGCAGGCAGGGGCCATGGAAGGCTTTTTTCACGGACAGCTCAAGCAGGCCGCATGAGGACTGTTTCATTGAGAAAACGAGGCCCATTCATGCATGTTTCAGGAATTGGTCGGGGAGAGCGGTTGTTCCACGCGGGCCTCATGCTGGTTGCTGCCGGGGTGCTGCCCGTAATGGCCGCCACTCAAGAACCGGGTGATCAGCCCGAGCGGCTGGCAGTGACGAGCAGGCGATCGCATATCCAGTCGATTAGTGAGATGCGGAAGACTGAGCCAGTCGGCCAGGTTGCCGCGTTCGGTCTTCAGCTGTCGCGGGCGCCGGAAATCCTGCGGCGTCAACTGGCGCTCTCCCGTGGTGAGGGGCTGGTGGTCGATGCTGTCAGCCCAGAGTCTGCCGCTGCCCGAATCGGTATCCAGCCTCATGACGTGCTGGTGCAACTCGATGATCAGCTGCTGGTGCTACCGGAACAGCTGGCAGTGCTGTTGGAGGCGATCCCCTTGCCGACGGCAGAGGCGTCCCCCGGCGGGAATGTCACCGCCGGCGGCGTCATGAAGATCCTGCGGGCTGGGAGACCATTGACTATTCCGTTCGGTCAGCCTGCGCTGGCTGTGTCAGCTCCTGCTCCACCCGTCCCGGCGGCCGTTGGTTCCAATTGGCCGCAAGGCGTGCTCCGGCAGCCTGCCTCTGCTGTTCAGCTTGCCTCAGGGGGCAAGCACGTTCCGATCGTTGCGACAGATGAAGCAGTGCTGCTGCGGGAAGATGATGACTTCACCATTCGGCTGATTCAGGCTGATGACACCCGGCTGATTGTGCTGACACCAACCGGCCGGCCGGTCTTCGACGGACGAATCGATACCCCGGAACGGCTGGACGAAGTTCCCGAGGTCCTTCGTCCCCGAGTGGATGCCATGCTACGGGTGCTCGGTCCGCGGTCACCAGCTACGGGACCAGCCCCGGTCGAAATCAGCCGCTGAGCGGATTAAATGGGATGGCAACGACCGGCAGTCCAAGCGATCTGCCTGCGGCAGTGGCAGTCGCAACGACAGCCGAAGTACCCACGGCAACGATGCCCGCTGCGGCCAACGAGTTCGCCTCGGCCACGATCTGACCAGCTTCTTGCGGATTGGTTCCGTGAATGACAAGCACCCGGTAGCAGCCCCGGTATTGTCCGGCGGTGGCTGCCCAAGCTGGTGCGTACCGAGCTACCGTTTCACTGGTGGCAACCACCAACAGCGGCCCGTCAATCGCCGCAGCTGCGACTGCATCCTCCGGCAGCGGATGGTTCACATGGCCTCCGATTTGACCCTCTCACGCTCGCTTGGACAGCCCGGAACAAAGTGCTCCAAGCAGCTGAGGAGCAGCCAGCGTCAGTGGCTCGCATCTCCGTCAATTGGCCTGGCCGTGCGAACAAAGTCAGCAGCTGGCAGCAAATCGGCGGCAATGCCCGAGTGTAGCTGGAGCGTCAATTCATCGGCACCAACCTGTTCGAGCATCAGTTGGCCAGGTTCAGTGTTGGCAGTGGGACTGCTGGTGTGTGTAAGCAGCCATCCGGCTCCGGACCGGAGCCAGCTGAACTCTGCTGTACGTCCGTCCGAGCAGAACATCCACGAGCGGATTTCGCCCCGCCCTTGATCCCAGCCGATGAACTCGGTGATGGTTCGCCGCTGGACGGTGCCAGGGTCGGTTCCGGCAGAAGTTGGAGCCGGAAGCAGGGCAGGAATTCCGGCGGTCGTTCGGGCCGCACTGCCGGGTGGCTGCGGCTCGTCGGTGATCAGATGCTGGCGGATGAGAAATCCGCCCGCGGCTGCCCAGTCGCACTGGATGCTGATTGTGAGCCCGTCACTTACATCTTCCCACGAGCCTCGTAGCCAGGCCAGGGGAGCCAGCCGGTCGCGAACCGAGGGGCTGGCTGGAGCGGTTGCTTCCCGCACTGACTCAATCAGCCAACGACCGTCATGCCGAACCAGCACCGCCGAAAATCGGCTTCTGGTTGGCTGCCGGCCGGCAAGTTCCAGCCGAGAGACACCGTCAACCACGGCGACATCGTCACGAATAGGCCTGACCGCCTCGATGTCGAAATCGATCTGGGCAGTTCCGTCGGCGGTGAACAGCCGGTCGAAGACTCGCTCGACGGCGTCTCTGCCCACGGTCCGGCTACCGGTGTCGAGGTCAAGGTTTTCTCCATCGGTCGTCCAGTGGGTGGCAAGTGTCACCGGGTCGTGACGGTTGAATGCTGCGGTGTAGCTGGCCAGAGTGGCCCTGATGTCAGTTGCCCAGGTCGCAGAAGCGGGCTGCGTCGGCTCAAGCAGCCGCCGCGGGGGGGCATTGCCGCTCTGGTTCAGCGGCAATGCTGCAGCGACGGGCCGGATGGTTGTCGGCTGCGACTCGATGCGACTGAGTCGCCGCTCAAGCAGTTCC
>CAZKSP010000009.1:0-24594 GCA_964555385.1 uncultured Chitinophagaceae bacterium | reverse complement strand
GGATCAGGCGCCGGCGGGTCGGGCTGCGCGACCACCGGTTCGGGCTCCGGTTCCGGAGAGGGTGGTGGAGGTGCTTCGGTCGGGACCGGTTCGACCGCCACAGGTTCGGGATCCGGTGCGGGGGGTGGTGGAGGCTCTGTCGCCACGGGAGGCGGAGGTTCCGTCGGTTGCGCGTCGGCGACCGCGGCTGGCTGTTCCGGTTGAGCTTGTTTTTTCTTTTTCTTGGGTTTTTTGCGGGCCTTTTTCACGGGAGCGGCGGGAGGTTCCTCCTCCTTCTTCAGCACGAATTCATCCACGGCGAGATAGGCAATGACAATGCCCACACCGACGCGAATCATCAGCTGTTTCTTTTTCTGCTTGGCTTCCTCGCCGGTGAGTTCTTCTTCCTCGTCTTCTTCTTCGTCTTCTTCTTCGTCCTCTTCCTCTTCTTCGTCTTCGACCTCTTCCCACTCCTCTTCTTCACCCTCTTCGCCGTCTTCGTCTTCTTCCTCGTCTTCGTACTCTTCGTCTTCGTACTCTTCGTCCTCGAACTCTTCGTCTTCATCCTCCCAGTCCTCGTCCTCATCATCGTCTTCGGCGACGATGCTTGTGACGGATTCACTCAGTTCGGGTGTCGCGTCGAAGAGATCGTCCGCCGACAGCAACTCTGGAAGTTCGTTCCAACAAAAAACATCCGCCCGCGAAACATCTTGCGGCTCGCTGGGGTTCAGAACAATCGTCACTGCTTCGTCTCCTGAAGTCGATTCACGAGGTCGATCGTGGGAAAGAATACCGCTGTTATTGTGGTCGATGGCTGGTGGTCCAGCCAAGCCCCGAGTCAAAAAAATTGTCGGTGCGATGAGGGGCCTCCGGGGTTCAGAGGTGGCCTTGCCTCTTCGGCCTGACCACAGCCTTCACCAGAAGACACACCACACCGACAGTTGCTTGTCGGCTTTTCGGGCCAACAACTTGCGTACGGTTCAAAGACAAGGAAACGACGGCAGCCGTTCAGCCGTGGTCTTGTCCCGCCATCACGGACCGTTTCGTCCGGCCATTGTGGGGCGGCTCGGCAATATGCCAACGGCACCGCAGCCGTGCAACTCCCCTCGGTAAAAATTCTCAGGCCGGGCTTTTCTGGCCTGGGGAAGCCGGGCTGAATGCTTCGACCGGCGGCAGATCTTCAATCCGGCCAAGGCCGAAAATTCTGAGAAAATACCGGCTTGTGACGTAAACATTAGGCCGCCCGAGTTCGTCGCTGCGGCCGCCGACGGCGATCAGGTCACGGTCGAGCAGCTGGCGCAGCATTTCTTCGGAGCCGACTCCGCGGATTGACTCGATCTCTGGACGGGTGACCGGCTGGCGGTAGGCGACGATCGCCAGCGTTTCCAGAGCAGCATTCGAAAGCCGATTTTCAGCCGGATATTCGAGTACACGTTTGATCCACGGGCCGAACTGCGGCCGTGATAACAGCTGGTAACCACCAGCGAGGTGTTCGATTCGAAAGGCCGCTCCGGCCGCATCGAGGAGCTGGTTGAGGTCCCGCAAGAGCGTTCGGGCCCTTGTCGCATCCGGCAACCGGGATAATTTCGCCAACCGCCTGATTGGGAGTGGTTCACGGGCGACAAAAAGGGCTGCCTCAAGCCGGGCCATTTCCTCGGTGCGGCGGTGCTCGCCCACAACCAGTGCAGTGCTTTTGGGAAGGCTCCGGCGCCGCTGGCCAACGGCAGGCCTGTGTCGCCGGCGGGGCCGCAGTGGCCATTCTGCTTGCAAGTAGGACTGGCCTACCCAGGCCGCAGCAGGCTGCCCGGTCATTCGCCGCCTCCGCCGCCTGAGCAGCTGGAGGGGGTGCAAACGGCGTCGGGTGTGAGCGGGTGGCATGGACGCGGCTGGCTACCTCCGGAAGGCCTGCTCACCGAATGACGGTGTTCTGGTACTGAGGCGTTGATGCCAGCGGCCGACTTGTTCCGCAAGCTGCGAGAGCGTTTCAGTCTCTGTGGCTCCACTTGCGTGAAAGAGCCGCTGAAGTTGACCTTCTGCATCGACTGCCAGCCGGCAACTGCCGCGAACTGATCGGCTGCCATCGCTGGCAGGTTCGATGAGCAGTTGGCGGACCCCGGCCTCCGCTAACTGCTGGCGCAATGCCGATGCCCGATCAAGACCGAGTGGCTGCCGAGCGGGTCGGGGTGGCTGCTGCTGGAGCGTAGAGGTGTTCATTTCAGCCCGTTCAATCGATCTTGGCGGCTGCGGTGGGCCGGAAGCAGCGTGGTCAGCCAGCAATGGACCTGCGGGTGGACCAGTAAATTCACGGGCTCGATCAGGCTCCTCTGCCTCGGCTGAAAGGGCCAGAGACTCAATCAGATCGAGAGCCGGATTGAGCACGATTCTGCTCATGGCGTTCCGCAGTTCTGGTGGCAGTTTGTGGGAAAACATCGCGATCATTGGCACGAT
The DNA here is from genome assembly GCA_964555385.1 of uncultured Chitinophagaceae bacterium. Taxonomy (GTDB): domain Bacteria; phylum Planctomycetota; class Planctomycetia; order Pirellulales; family UBA1268; genus UBA1268. The sequence goes on along the minus strand of CAZKSP010000009.1, from coordinate 22,167 downwards.
GATCATGCAGGCAAACATTAGCAGCGAGCGAAATCTCATCGGATGACCCGGGAGGGGGGCGGCGAGTGGAGGACGGGATCGGCCCGAACAGTAGCGGGCCGGGCAGTGTGGAACAACGCGAACCGTCGTGGCCATTTCCCCGCAGTTCGCTCAGTTTTCCCCGCCCGCCGATTCGCTGAGCGACACCGGCCGGAGCCAGAAATCAACCGGTACCTGCCGCACCCCCAGCGGCAGTCGCCAGGTTACGAAGGTTCCACGTGGTAGCTGATTGGTCGTGAGGGCAAAATTGGCTGTAATCGTCAGCCCTTGGCTGTTCCGCGAGACCACTCGGTGATCTGAGGCGGTGACCACCCTGCCGGTGGGCAGGAGCAGGTGTGGTTGTCGGTCGGCAAGCCAGCCGCGGTGTGAGGCGAGTGCTTCAGAGGCTTCAGGGAACCGGGCGGAGAGTTCAACCTGGCAGATTGCTGGAGCCAATTCGCTTGGTTTGATGGACCAGCCCCGGCATTGCACTGAGAGTCCGGCAAGGCTTCGGGTGGGCCCTGGTTCGCTGGTGGCGGGCGGCAGGCCCCTCTGGTTCGTCTGCAGCGGCAACATGAACCGGTGCTCGAAACCTGGCAGCCAGCATTCAACCGTGCCCCGGAGGCTGTCGAGCTTCGTGACAGGGGGTGGGGGCGGACCAATCCGAATTGGCAGATCGACCCAGTGTCTTCCCGCGATCAGAAGTGGCTCGACTGTCCCTTGCCGGCCGGGTATCGGTACCGCTTCGCCTGCTGTGCCTTCGGCTACCACCGAGACCAGCGGCAGCCGCAACAGCACCGGTTCAAGTGGCGGTCGCCATTGCAGGCGTACCAGAATCCGGTACCCCGAAACACCAAGCCGATCGACCCGCCGGACGGCCAGACTGAATGGCCCTGCCGCAGTCGTCGAGAGGGGCAAATTCTTGGGCTGAAATTCCAGCATGCGGTTGCTGGCCGTGCGTGCAATCGCCTCGGCAATCAGTGGCAGCCGGAAGGCAGCCTCACCCGTCGCCGCCGGGATGGCCTGCTCAATTGCTGGCAAGGCCTCGGGGCCGATGGCAAGCAGCCCTTCCACCGCAGCATCACGGACGGAAAGTTTTCCGTCGCTCAACTGCCGAATCAACACTGCTGGATCCTCCGTCGGCGTGGCCAGGGCCTGCTGTTCAGGCAGACCTGGCAGCACGAGCAGCAATACCACGCTGGCAGTCCGCTGCAGCTTCGGTCGAAAGTGGGGCGTCCGAGAGTGGTTCATGACGGCTGGCCGGGAGATCTTTCGGATTGTGTGAGCCAAGCCCCTGAGCGATCGGCTTTCGCGAGAGCGACTTCTGCTGGCGGGAAGAGTATTATCTTAGGTGAAAGAATCGATTGTCGATTGTCCTCCAGGATCGTTGAGCCCGCAGAAACGCATGGCAACAATCGCAATTAGTCTGTGTGGAGAGGGTCGCGGGCATGCCACCCGGATTGCCACCCTGATTGAGCATCTCGAGCGACGGCATGACGTCCGGGTCTACTGCTCGGACGACGGGTATCGGTTTTTGCGGCAGCGGTTTCCCGTCGGCCATCCCCGGGTAAGCGTTCACGAGATTCCAGGCATCGTCTTTCAGTACAGCGGTGGTCGTCTTGACGTGCCACGGTCGATCCGGGCAGGGCTGGAATATCAGGCTCGCCAACTCGGTCCGCTTGTCGACTGGTTGATCACCGAGCTTGAGGAAAACCAAGTCTCGCTGGCGATTACGGATTTTGAGCCGGCCCTCCCGCGAGCCGCTGCCCGCCAAGAAGTGCCGCTCCTGAGTATTGACCATCAGCATTTTCTGTTGGCCTACGAGCTCGACGCTTTGCCCTGGACCTTGCGTTGGAATGCCTGGCTGATGAGCCACGCAGTCTGGATGTATGTCACTGGTGCAGCTGAAACGGTTGTCTCAGCCTTCTTCCGGCCCCCACTACGCCGTGGCTGGGAGCACGTCCAGCAGGTTGGTCCATTGCTGCGTCGCGAAATCGTGCAGGCCGAGCCAACTGACGGAGGCTTTGTGCTGAGCTACCTCCGGCGGCACACCCCCTTCAACGCAGTTGAAACACTCGCCCAGTGCGGCTTGCCGGTAAAGGTCTATGGCCTGGGAGCCCGTGACCCCATTGGTCCACTTTCGTTTCAGCCGATTGACGATCGTCAGTTTGCTGCTGACCTTGCTAGCTGCCGGGCGGTTATTTCGGCGGCTGGTAATCAGTTGATTGGTGAAGCAATTCATCTTGGTAAACCGCTGCTGGTTCTGCCTGAACGGGCCCATGGCGAACAGTCGATGAACAGCCATTTTTTGCGGGCGATGGGCTGTGGTGATTTTGTGCACCTGGAAGATGTGACAGTCGGCGATGTGCGGGGGTTCCTTTCAGATCTTGATCGGTATGCTGCTCCACTGGCCAATTTGGTTGGCACCATGGATGGGACGCCTCGGGTGCTCGAAATTATTGAGCACTGGCTGAGCCGGCGTCTCAGCGAAGCCGCCTGACACTCCCGATGGTCAGCTGTCCTGATAGAGAAGCTGAACAATTGCCGGCAAGAGTCTGCGGATCGCCCGACCCCGATGACTGATTAAGGCTTTAACCGCCGGGGCGAGTTGTCCGAATGTGCGGTGGTATTCCGGGATGAGGAAGTAGGGGTCATACCCGAACCCACCACCCCCGGAGGCAGCCTCGGTGATTTGGCCACAGCAGCGGTCTGAGCCGGTGGCCCGGATCGTCCCTGTCGGATCAGCCAAAGCAGCATGGCATGCATAGTGGGCTGTCCGGGCCGGACTGGGAACGTTCTCCAATTGTTTCAGCAACAGAGCATTGTTGGTCGTATCCGTCGACTCGGGCCCGGAGAATCTCGCGGAGTAAACCCCTGGGGCGCCCCCGAGAGCATCGACCACCAATCCGCTGTCCTCCCCCAGGACCCACTGGCCGAGAACGCGTGCCTGCTGGCTCGCCTTGAGCGCCGCATTCTCGGCAAAGGTCGTGCCTGTCTCGGCGACTTCCACCGCCTCAGAAAAGTCGCTGAGTGACCGACAGCTGATGCCATAGGGCTCCAGCAGTAATGACAACTCGCGTTTTTTGCCGGCGTTGGTGGTACCAAGCACCAGAATCGGACAGGTTGGACTTGTCATCATGACGTTTGCTGGGCCAGGCTCAAACAATCGCTGTGGTTGTCCACTTGCGACTGCTACCGCCGACCAACCGGCAACTGTGGCACTGCGATGGGCCGCGGCTGTACGTCGAGCAGAATACCGTCGATTCGCCGGGGAAGAATCGTGCCAGTTGCCAGCTTTTCTGGATCGGGGCCGAGGGCGGCCGTGATGCGGACCAGTTCCGGGTGTGGCTGCGTTGAACCGTCCTGCTGTTCGATGACGAGTTGGCTGAGGCTGCCGACGCAGACCATGCTCGACTCACGGTCATGAAACTCCCAGGCCTGCCAGCCCTGCTGCCGCAGGGCTTCGGTCAGTCGGTGGGCCTTTTCTGCTGCTTCGACCAGGCGACTCTCGAATTCGGACTCCTCGCCCCCACTGGCTTCCTGATCGGTAAAGGTCCCAACTCCGGTGAAAGTAGCCACCCGCACGCTATAGTTGCCCCCGCATTCCAGCAGGCTGTGTTCGACATCACTGTTGATCTCGACAACGAACTCATCGAGTTGCGGACGGTTGAAGTAGTCCTCGGGCAGCAGTGGGTTAGGGATCATGAAGGCGAGTCGCATCGGCCCCTTCCCTTCCTGTTTATCGAGGCCGATCATCCGACGGAAATCCGCGTAGGCACGGCTTTTCCCTTGCTCGCCGGTGAGTGTCTCAGGCTGCAGGCTTTTGATTGATGCGAGGGTCTTCTGCGCACGACTGTCGTCGCACGAAGCGAAATCACCCACCATCACTGCGACCTCGACAACCTGCTGGGCGTTGGCATATCGCATTCGCTTAGGGCTACCGTCAGGATTGAGCCCGAGCCCCCGCTGTGCACCGGTAAAATCGAAGGCCTGTTCGTGGGTGTAGGCCTGCATTTTGAAGCGGCCGCGGAGTTCCTGTACCAGCCGGCGGGCATCATCGCGGGCTCCGGGACCCCGAAATGTTGTGGCCAGTACCAGCCAGGGACCGTCCCTTTCCGACAGCGGAAACATCGCCTCTGGGTCAATCTTCTGCTTGGTGAACCAGGTCGTCGGCAGCCAGCCACTCTGGGCCTGAGCGGAATTCGGCCAGCCGGCTACGATTCCAAGCAGGAGGAGAATCAGAGGCCAAAGCGGCATTCGCGGGCGGCGTCGTGACACGGCAGTGACGGCAGAAGGAGGAATCTTGGTTGGCTGAATCCTGGGGGACGATAGCAGTCTGGCGACCTGCAAACGAGAGGAGTTTTGCGACTCATATGTGCCAATGGCCACCGCCTGAGGAAGTAATCCGGGTAAGATGAGAAAGGTGGCCAGCGTTTGTCTGTGGCCTGATACGGCTTTTGAGAGGCGGCAGTATGAAGCCAGCACGACCCACCCCTGTCGCTGAACGTGATAGCCGTCATCGAGCGGTGGTGAGGCTTGTAAAAATCGGACTGCTGGTCGGCTGGCTTGCCCTGCTGACGTTGCCGCCATTGGTGCTCTGGAGTACCAGAGACCGCTGGTTGGCCGGTCTCGATCAGCCTGCCGTCCAGGAACACTGGGACCAATTCCGCTCTGATATGAAGGCCCAGTCAGATCGGAGTGGACCAGTACAACACAAGGTGCCCAAGAGTGTTGAGCCGCCGTTGCGGGTTTGGTTGCGCGACTACTTTGGGCTGGCGGTTGCTGCCTGGGGCGTGCTTGGGACGACACTCTACATCTTCATGAGCCTCGTCATCTTGGGGCTCATAAGTCCCACAGCAAAAATTTCTCGTCCCCTACTTTCCCAAAAGAAACCGGGCGGTAACCGCGACGCTGACAAATAGTATCAGCGTGATTCCGAGCACACCAAGCAGTGAGAACACGACACAACTCTCTTTCCAACCAGTCCATCGACTCGAGCCTCAGGCTCCTCTAGTCGGATCGTAGCAGAGGGATTTCGCCACCGCTATTGCGATCAGGACAGTCGGCTCATTCGCCTTTCGGCAGCGTCTGATCAGCGGCCGAACAAGTCGTCTGAAACTGGGTGTCGGGCGACCCGCCCGACCTCGTCGAGTGTTCGCCGCTGTCCGACGGTGTGCCAAGGGGTGACGTCAGCCAGTTCGGGCATGATTTCCAGAATCTGCTCGATCAGTTGGCTAATCAGCCGGGTGGCCTGAACCTTATTACCGACCTGTTCCCGGATGGCTGCAGCAGTCTTCATCAGTTTGACCATCCGCGACCGCGCCAGCACTGGGCCCGAGAGCTGGCCCTCGCCCTCCTCAAGCAGGTCGGACAGCGGCACCTCAAGAACATGTTGCCACCTGAGCAAATCACTAATCCGTAGATCAGCGTCAGGCTGCTCCTGCCGCCGGATGACGGCCATCTCGATGCCTAGCCGACGGGCGACATTTCGCAGAGTCACCCCCTGTTGCTGGCGGACTTCGGTAATCCTATGGAGCCGCCGTGATCGCGAGCGCATTGGCCCGGGGTTCCCGCCGGTAGCGCGTCGCCGGATTCCCCGTGAGGGCTGTGGTTGGGCTGCCCGGCACTCTGCCTCGGCCCGGGCAACGTCGGAATAGGAGGTGTCGGCAACGGCAAGGGGATTCTCGTATGAGTCCTCGTGCTCGTCGTACTCCCCGTGGCGATCGACTCGATAAGGAACCGTGGCCATCGTTCTCTCCTTCTCGTGAGCGGAACCGGCGAAATCTCCACTGAGACCCCCCGGCAACATCCGCGGCCAACCCGACTTCCACTCACTTCGCCTCAGTCACTGCGCAGCATTGGGTGCTGTCAGGCCGAAGGGGATTGTGAGCTTCAGAAAAGTTGGCTTTGGTTGCTCACCAGATCGGACCATGCCTTGCCCGCATGTCCGGCTGATGAAACGATACCCTCGCCGCAGTGACAAGAAAAGAGGCAATTTTGAAAGAGGATTCGATAACCTATTTTCCCGGCGGCGAGTCGATCGTTGCTGCGGTGTCTTTGTTGTGCCCCTTCTACGGAGGACGGCCGCAAACCGTTCACGACTCCCCGGAAAATTTTTCTGCGAGGGCCGGTTTCCTGCCGGGGCGACGCAAGTTGACCGCTATAGTGAAGCGGACAGTTGGTACTGCGGCACGACTGTTCCGTGGCCAGCCGCGTGGAGACACCCATGTCCTCATCAGATTCTCATCCATCGGCCGAATCTGGTTTCTGCTGGGCTGATCTTGGTCGCCACGAACAACTGCTGGTCACTGGTGCTGATGCCGTCACCTTTATCGAGAACTTCACAACTGCGAAGGTAAGCGATCTGCTCCCCGGCGCTGGCTGTGAGGGATTTTTCTGTGATGCCCGTGGCTGGGTGATCGATCTGGTGCTCATTCGCCGAACGAATGACGGGCTGGTGCTTCGGATGGGGCCGGGCCGAGCGGCATCCCTGCGGAGCCATCTTGATCGCTACCACATTCGGGAGGATCTGGAGCTGCTTGATCAAAGCGAGGGACTGCGGAGCCTCCTGATAAGCGGGGCAGCAGCCTCTCGCTGGCTGGAGAATCATTTTGATCAGAGCCTGCCCGCTACTCCCGCGAATTTCGCCGAAGGGTTGCTTACTGCCGCAGCCGGGGCCACCCCAGTGCCGGTACGGCTGACGTTGATCGACTGGTACGGACAGGGTGGATTCTTGGTGGAGACAACGGCGGGTGAGCAGCTGGTGGCTGCGCTTACTGCTGCCGGGCTGCCGCAGGTAGAGACTGGGACGGTGCTTGCTTGGCGTCTGCACCGCGGCTGGCCGCTGGCGGAGGATATCCCAGAGAAGACGCTGCCCCAGGAACTTGGCCTCGATGACCGCGCGATCTGCTTCAACAAGGGCTGCTACCTCGGGCAGGAGACGGTGGCTCGGCTCGATGCACTCGGCCATGTAAACCGGCGATTGATGCTGCTGGCTGTTGCCGGCGATGAGCCTGTTGCCCTGGGGGCAGCCGTTGTCAGTGGTGATAACCAGATCGCAGCGGTCACCTCTGCAACTGCAGCAACGGAGGGTGCCGGCTGGCTCGCTCTGGCAATCCTGCCGCTGAGGCGTGCTGCGGGGCAGTCTCTGACAGTAGCCGGTCGGCCGGCCGAGGTCCTACGGTTTAGCTCAGGGGAGAAAAGCTTCGAATGACCAGTGCAGAACCAAACCCAAGTTGTGAGACCGAGGCCGATGCGTTGCTTGAGACCAGCCGCTTTCGGGTGCTCCGTGTGCACGAGGTCTGTCGAGACGGCAGCCTCCGGCAGCGGGAGGTAATTGAGCATCCCGGTAGCGTGGCGATCGTGCCCCTCGTCGATGAGGATCATGTCTGCCTGATCGAGGTTTTTCGGCGGGCGGTTGGCTGCAGCCTGCTTGAAATTCCTGCTGGCACGCTTGACCGGGTTGAGTCGCTTGAGGAAGCGGCCGCACGGGAACTGGCTGAGGAGACTGGCTATCGGGCAGCGTCTCTTGAGTCTATTGGTCGCCTCTGGATGTCGCCGGGCATCCTCCGGGAACGGATGCACCTGTTTGTTGCCAGCGGGCTGCAACCAGGACCGCAGGCGCTCGAACCGGGTGAGATAATTGAGCCACGAGTGGTGGCCTGGTCAGACGCATTGGCAATGTGCCGGGATGGTCGGATTGAAGATGCCAAGACAGTCGCGGCCCTGCTGCTTACGGCCCAGCGGCGGCGGCCGTCGCTGCTTGGGTGACCGATCGTTTCGGCGTGCGGCGATCCAGAAGAAATAGCCCGCCGCCAATCAGGCCCGTCACAATGGTTGCGAAGAACCAGAGTAGCCCAATCGCCACAGCCTGCTCCTTGCCAATACCCCAAGGAGCCAGCAGGAGCGCCATGCCTCCTTCACGGACACCGACACCGTTGATGCTCAGCGGCAGGACCATCGCCAATGAAATCAGGGGCACAACTGAAAACCAAATACCCAGACCAAGTGAGACTCCGATTCCCCGGGCCAGCAAGGCGACTGAAACGGATGCCCCAATCTGGACGATCAGGCTCCAGCCGATCGCCTGGGTCATCAGGTGGGGCCGCTGCTGATAGGGAAGAAGTTGGCTGAGGAACTGTCGCAGCCGATGCTGGTCTGGGAGTAGATCGAGCAGCCGGTCAAGGCCACCCACGGCAACACGAAAGCCAACGATCACGGCGGCCAGCAGGGCCAGCCCAACCGCAAAGGTAGCCGCTGGTACCAATGCGAACTTAATGGCCAGCAGTGCTGCTCCCGCCAGAATGCCAAGCGCCGAAACACCGGCGAGCCGGTCGGCCAGAATGGTACAGCCGGCAAGCAGTCGGCCCCGGGTTGTCTCAGACAAACGGTAGGCTTTGATCACGTCCCCACCAATCGATGAGGGCAGGCACAGGTTGAAGAAGACCCCTTCGAAAAACTTCCAGACAAACGTGGCGGTGGAATGTTGAAAGCCGATCGGGCGAGCAAGAGCCGACCAGCGAATGCCAGCGATTACCTGAATGCCGACTGCGGTAATGATGCCGACTGTGAACCAACGCCAGTCAAGCGATTTCAACAGGGTTAGCAGGGAAGGCCAATCGATACCGCGGAGTACGAAAGCGACCAGCCCGAGCGTAGCGGCAATCCGTAAGGCAACCCCGGCCCAGCCCGCCAACAGTGAGCGGCCTGAACGTGGCTTGACGGGTTGGCTGGGAGCAGCTGGCAGAGGTGGGTTATAGGATCGCGGTGGCATGGCGGCGGTGGCAACGGGCAGCCGAGCCCTCCGTGGGCGTATTCGGACCACCACTCATCTGTTTCTGGCAAGCAGCTGGTACTGTATCAAATGCTGGACGTCGAGCCCTGACCGTCCGCGGGACGGGCGCTGAAATCGATCATATTCGGATTTGCACCAATGCTCTGGGAATGGCTCACGAACGGGTCTGTCGGATTGCTAGTACTCGATCTGGCGGCGGTCGGATTTCTGGTGGTTTTTGGTGCGAATGTAGGGAGCTTTCTCAATGTTGTTGCCTATCGTGTGCCGCAGGGCATGTCGGTCGTCTTTGGCGGCTCACACTGCCCCATTTGCGACCGAGCGATCAGGCCCTGGCACAACCTGCCGGTTGTTGGCTGGCTGATACTCGGAGGGCGATGTCGGGACTGTCTGGTCCCAATCCCCGTTCGCTACCCGCTGGTCGAAGCGGTGGCGGCAATGGTTATCGGGGGGGTTTCCTCGGTCGAACTCTTATCGGGTGGCATCAATTTGCCGGCTGGCAATGAGGTGAGTCAGGAAATCTGGTGGCGTGGTGTCGATAGCCTTTTGATGCACCCCAACTGGAGGCTGGTGGCAATCTGCCTGCTGCATGTTTCAGGTCTGGCAACACTGCTGGTCTGGTCGCTGATTGAGCGTGATCACCAGCGGCTTCTGGGGGGGTGGTGGCTGGGCTCGCTCGTTCTGCTGTTGGCTTTGCAGATGGCAGCTCCCTGGCTGCAACCGGTTGGTCCGGGGCTTTTGGAGGATTGGCTGGATCGTGTGACAACTGGGCCTCCACCCGCCTGGCAGACTGCGGGTCTGGCGGGCCTGACAGGAATTCTCGCCGGCGGGCTGCTGGGAGTGGTCCTGAGGAAACTGCAACTCACGGGGAATCTGGCAGGACAGGGCTTGGCTCTGGTCGGCGGACTCTGCGGCTGGCAGGCAACCGTGACGACAGCCGTACTCTGGATTGCCGCGACTGTCCTGCGGCGTGTGGTGGCACCTGCTATGAGGTGGAAGCTGTCTTCAGAGAGGGACAACTGGCTGGCGATCCCCCGGCTGTTGCTGGCCGACCTTGTGGTTGCCCTGACGCTCCAACTGCTCGCCTGGCGGTGGCTTGATGGATTTTCCCGTGGCTTGCTTGGACGGCTTGTGGTGATGCTCGAGTGGTGACCAGGGCAATACTCACTCGGCCAGCCGTTGTAACCCGCCGTGTGCAAGTACAAAGCTGCGGGTGCGCGAGGCACCGTCAAAGCGGACGACACCGATGGCCCGTGGTCCACTGCCGCTGATCCGCTCGAGAGTGCCTGGCCCGTAGGTCTCGTGAGTGACGCGTTCACCGGTCTGCAGAACAGGCGGGTCTGCCGGGGCCCCAAGCTCTGAAGCCAGGCGAATGGCCAGGTTAGCTGCCTTCCGCTTTCGCCCTGTCGGTTTTTGTGCAGGCGGCGAATCTGCTGCTGGCCCCTCACCATCGACTTCGAGGACGAGGCCATCGGGACGTTCCAGTCGATGAGCTGGCGCAGGATTTGGCTGTTCAACCGGCAGGTCATCGACCGCATCGGGATGGCTCTCGAAGCAGTCGGCGAAGGAATCGGCCGGGTCGGCATGCCAGTCAGCATCATCAAAGGAGGTGGCAGCCTGCCCCAACGCCGGAGCTTCGGGGCCTGTCAGCAGGGTTTCTTCCCCAAGCATTTCGGTGAGAAAAATGCTCGGGGCTGAGATGCGGCGGCTGCCGCGGTAGTCACGGATGCGGGCAGCGCTGGCATGCACCTCCTGCTGGCCGCGGGTGATGCCGACAAAGACCAGTCGGCGTTCCTCTTCAAGCTGGTTGTCGTCATCGAGGCTCCGCTCATGCGGCAGGATGCCGTCCTCCAGAGCGACCATGTAGACAACAGGAAATTCCAGCCCCTTGCAGGCATGAAAGGTCATCAGCGCTATCTGGTTGCCGGCTGGATCCCAGATGTCGGTGTCGGCCACCAGTGCGGTCTGTTCCAGAAACTGCCCCAGCGGGTCATCGTCGGGTAGCACCGCGGTAAAGGACTCATCTACCTGTCGAGCCGCAGTCACCAGTTCTTCGACGTTGGCCAGCCGTTCGTCCCCTTCTTCCTCTTTTTCAGCCGCAAGCAAGTCGCGATAGCCGGTCTGATCAAGAATCGCCTCGACCAAAGGAGCGACCGCACCATTGCTCCGTTGCTGGAGTCGCTGCAGGTTTTCGACCAGTTCTCCAAACTGGCCGTAGGCCTTTATGGCCCGTTTCGAGAGGCCAGGCACGGCCACCGCCTGACGGGTCGCTTCAAGCCGGGACAACCCCTGCTGTTCAGCCCAGGCAGCCAGCCGGTCGAGGGACTGCTTGCCGATGCCTCGCGGCGGCACATTGACAATGCGAAGGAGGGCCTCGTCGTCGCGAGGGTTTTTCAGCAGTCGTAGCCAGGCCACCACGTCGCGGACTTCTCGCCGTTTAAAGAATTCAAGCCCACGGATCAGCTGGTAGGGCAGTTGCCGGTTCCTCAGGGCGACCTCGAGTGATCGAGAAAGGGCGTTCGTGCGGAACAGGATGCAGAAATCACGGGGCTGCCGGCTGCCGCTGCTGACCGCTGCGGCAATTTCGTCGGCGATTCGATCAGCCTCGTCGTGGCTACTGCTGTCGAGCACGATCCGCACCTGGGGCCCGGGCTCGGCATCGGTTACCAACCGCTTTGGCTTGCGGCGGCTGTTGTGGGCAATGACACGATCAGCCGTGCCGAGAATGTTGGAGGTGCTGCGATAGTTCTGTTCGAGGGTGACCACCGTGGCGGCAGGATAGTCACGTTCAAACTCAAGAATGTTGCGGATGCTCGCCCCGCGCCAGCCGTAGATTGCCTGATCGGGATCGCCGGTGACTGCCAGGTTCTGATGATCCAGAGACAGCCCCCGAAGGATGCAGTACTGGACCGCGTTGGTGTCCTGATATTCATCGACCAGCATCCAGCGGTAGCGGGCGTCGAGCTGACGGCGGAGATCTGTGTTGTTCAGGAGCAGCCGTGCGACATGAACAAGCAGGTCGTCGAAATCGACTGAGTTTGCCTCGAGCAGCATCTCTTGATACAGCGGCCAGACTTTGGCAACCACCTCGTCCGCTGGCCGGCCCCAGCGGGGTTCAAAGGTTTCCGGGGTGACCAGATCGTTCTTGGCACGACTGATGGTGCCGGCAATGCGGCCAATCGGAGTATGCGTCAGCGACAGCCCTAGTCGCTTGGCGGCTCGCTTCAAAACCGAATGCGAGTCATCAGGGTCAAGAATTGAATAGTCGCTGGTAAGCCCCACAAGCCGGGCCTGAGATCGCAACAGCCGGGCGGCAAAGCGGTGAAAGGTGCCCATTTCGACCGGTTGGGGGCCGACCAGATCAGTCACCCGTCGCCGCATTTCGTCGGCCGCCTTGTTGGTGAAAGTGAGCGCAACAATCTGGTGGGCGGGCACACCCTCCTGAATCAGATTGGCGACTCGGTGGGTGACAACGCGAGTCTTACCGCTGCCAGGGCCTGCTAGCACCAGCAGCGGTCCCTCGACGTGGGTTGCCGCCTGCCGCTGGCTGGAATTCAGGGAATCGAGAGAAATTCGCCGCACGGAACCGAAATACTGTCGGTTGAAGAGGACTGGTAACGGGCTCGCCACAGGCGGCTACGAATCAGGAAGCGCCAGCTGCCGGAACGCTGGTTGCCACTAAGTTGTGAGAATTGAGTATATTCCGCGATAGCCACGAGCGGGACATCGAGTGTCTCGCATGTTGGTCGGCGACGGCAGGTAGGCCGCCGCCTGTGATTCACGGGCTTCCCCCGGCACAGGTTCCGGGAGACCCGGTTCATTTCACCACCCATTGCAGCACGGGAGGGACCCCATGCCCAGGATTGCCTACAAGAGCCTGACGAAATCGGATGAGCTCGCGGAAAAGCTCGAAATGAGTACCGCCGAAATCGGACTGTCGGTCCGGACAACGAACTGTCTGGAAGAGAAGGGCATTTTCACGGTGCACGATCTGCTCAATTGCACCAGGGCCGATTTGTTGAGCATCTCCAACTTCGGTGAAAAGACGCTTGAGGAGGTCTACAAGGCCCTCGAAAAAATTGGTTTTTTTCGCAAGCAGGCTTCCGCCGACGATATCGTGGTGACCAGGAAAGAGATTGCCTCCAACCTGCCGTAACAAACGGTGGAAGGGCCATGGCAGGCTTGTGTCACAGGCAACTGGACCTCGGAACGGGTGACTGGGAGAAGCGGGCGTGAGGCTGCCCATCTTTTTCAGCAAGAAACGAGGTGATCGCCGCACGGGTTCGCCGGCCTGGGGGTCGTTCGGTGAGGGATTTTTCTATGCCAGTCTCCTCACTGCCGGGCTGTTCGTTGGTGGCCTGATGCTCACCGGTGTGGCCTTTCCCGAGTGGCGGATCAACAACCATTTCACAGAGGTCGAGGGGCGGCTGGTAGGGAAGGGCCTAGCCCGTCGGACCACGACCGACCTGTTCGGTAGCCGGCGGCAGTCGTGGCGGCCGGCGGTGCTGCTAGAGTTTCGTGCGGATGGGGAGTCTGTCCGTGCCTGGCACACGAGTGGTTGGGGCGAGGCGACCACGGACCGCAGCCTTGCCCTGCGACAACTGGATGGCTGGCGGCTGGGGCAATCGATTCGGTGCTGGTATGACCCAGAGCGGATTGAAACGGTCGTGCTGAAACGCGGATACAGCTGGTGGTTATGGCTGCTTACCCTGTTGCTACCCGGAGCGTTGGTAGTGTTTGGAGCAACCGGACTTGCCCAGGCGGCCAGTGCCTGGGGGCGGTCTGAGGAGCGTCAGGCTGCGGAGATCGGCCAGCTGCTCAGCCCGCTCGTCCGCTCGTCACCTGATGAGGTGGGCTTTCCAACAGTACCGGCCTGTGCCGACCTGATGAATTCACCCGGTACGATCCAACGGTTTCGGTTGCCGACTGAGAGCCCCGAGGCCTGGTCATTGCTCGGGGCTGGTCTGTTTGCCTTGCTCTGGAATGCAGTTGTTATCGTACTTGCGGTGGCGGCCGGCTTTGATCTGGCGGGCGGGCGGACCGACTGGTGGCTTTTTGGATTGCTGGCCCCTTTTGGTCTTGTTGGCTTGGCGGCGATCGGCCTTTTTCTGCGTCGGTTACTGCTGGCAACCGCCATTGGACCGACCCACCTCGAGATTTCTGACCATCCCTTGCGGCCAGGGGGCACCTATGGTGTTCATCTCTCTCAAGGAGGGGCCGTTTCATTCCGGCGGCTTGAACTGGTGCTGGAGTTGGAGGAACAGGCGACCTTTCGTCAAGGCACCGATGTTCGAACTGAAAAGCAGGTGGTCTGGCGAGAATCGATGTGTTGCTGGGATCAGCTTGAGCCCGTCCCCGGCAGGCCGTTTGAGGCAACCCTTCAGTTCCAAGTGCCGGCTCGGGCCATGCACTCATTTCGTTCACTTCACAACACCGTTGGTTGGCGGTTGGTGCTTCGTGGCGTCTCTGATCGCTGGCCAGCCTTTCTACGGGTCTTCCCGCTGGTGATCGTTCCGGCTGGCCCAGATGCTGCTAGGGCCGTCGTCCGCCAGCCGCTGCGGGAGGTCGTGTCATGACTGAGCGGACAGCTGTTGCCGAGGCCTTAGCGACAGCCACATTACCTCGGGTAACCGTCTCTTTTGCGCCTGACCAAGCCGAGTATGCCCCCGGTGACATGCTTGAGACGAGCTACCGGGTTGCTGCGATCGATCCGGCGACAATCACCGCCGTTGAGCGTTCGGTTGTCTGGTACACCGAAGGCAAAGGAGAAGAGGATTTTGGCGTTATCTTCTTTGACCGACTGATTGCCGACAGCTCAGGCACTGTTAGCGATGAGCCGACTGCTTCAGCCGCAGCCGATTGGCCAAGTGGCGGCTTCAGCATTCGGTTGCCGTCCAGCCCACTTTCATACGAGGGCTTGATCGTCAAAATTCGATGGTGCATCAGGGTGCGTCTGTTTTTCTCAAGTGGACGAGATTTTGTGTCAGAACACGTCTTCTTCCTGGGCGATATTCCCGTCGCCCGGCCGCTGAGGCATCCTGTCCCATGACAGATCGCAGGCTGTGGAGCAACCCGTTTGCGACCCGCTATACTCGTCCAGGGGTGATCGCCTGGCAGCCCACGCCAGACTCACCCGAGGTGTTGCTTGAACGACTCGACCGATCTGGCGGCCGGGGGCTGATCTGCGGCCCACATGGCAGCGGCAAGTCAACACTGTTGCGGCATCTGATGGCGGCAGCGGCTGGCCGTGGTTGGAAAACACGGGTGGTTGCTATCAGGTCCAGGGCTGACTTCTGGCCTGCACTGAGGGCAATCGTTGCAGCGACTGGCCGCGGACACTGGCTTGGGATAGACAGTTGGGAAAAGCTTGGGCCTGCTGGTCGACTGCTTGCACCGCTGGCTGCGCGGCGTGGTGGGCGAATCGTCCTGACAGCCCACCGACCACAAGATGGCTGGCCGATTCTGCTGAATTTGCAGCCTGATGCACCGACTTTCCGTCGGCTGGTTAGCCGCCTGCTCTCGCAGGTCGACGGTCCGGGCACGATGGCCGCCGAGTTTGCTCCTGACCAGCTTGACGCAATCTTCTGGCGGCATCGGGGCAACCTTCGGGAAGCATTCTTCGAACTTTACGATCACTTCGAGCGAGACACTCGGTCGCTGATCGGTGAGGTCTGAAGGAGCTTCAGATGATGTGCACACTTCGTTGTCTTGTGACGCAGAATTTTGCGTGGCTTCCAGCAGCCACTCGCGCCGGCCAGGAAAGACCGTCCGATTGCAACGGCTGAATGGCATGTAACGACTTTGCCTGCTGAAAAAAGATTTTTCAGGAAGTGAAAGCCAATTTTTTTGAGGCGGTGCCGTCGGACAGCAACCTAGGTTTAGGGGTGTCGACGTGAGAACCCGGCGTGTTTGCCTGATCCGTCGATCCTGAATCAAGGAGAGTGTGATGCGTTCGCGGCAAGTTTCAATGAGTGCTCTGCTGGTTGCTGGAGTGGTTTGCAGCGTACCTGCAGTTTCGCAGGCGCAGTGCTGCTTGTCGGGTTTGTTCTCCGGAGCTGGCTGCGGCTGTTTCAAAAAAGCCGCGCCCGCATATGCGGTTGCCCCGGTGCCAGCCCCGCCACCCGTTGCTGCTGTCGCGGCGCCAGTTGCAGCACCAGCACCACCGCCGCAGCCGGTCATGGTGCCAGTGCAGCAGGTGAGCTATGTGCCCGAGACGACGTACCAGACCCAGTACAAATGCGTGCCGGTCACCTGTTATCGGCCAACTTGTGAAATCGATCCCTGCACTGGCTGTGCGGTTGAATGTGTTGAGCTGGTAACGAACTATGTGCAGCAGCCAGTCAGTGTCCCCGTCACACAGTACCGGGCGGTCTACACCACCAAGTACGTTCAGATGCAGCCCGGCGGTAATCCGCAGGCCTATACGGGGGCAGCGGTCGTGCCGCCAAATGCCGCTGGAGCAGCCGCCAGTCCCTTTGCTTCTCCACAGACGACACCCCAGGCATGGGGTGCTGCCGGCACAGCAGTGCCACCGTCCGTTCCGACCCAGCAGCCTGTGCTACCGCCAGCAACTGGTGGAAGTACCTATCAGCAACAGATCGTTCCGCAGAGTGGCACCTTTGCTGCCCCTCAGGCGCCGGTGCAGCCACAGCCGACCAGTCCGCCGGCGCTTGCACCGACGCCCTCGCTGAGGCCTATTCCGGAGCTTCCGCAGCAGCCAGCCAGCCAGCAACCGCAGCAACGGTCTGATGCGAGTTCGCCTGCAGCCACTGACCTGCGTGATCCCGGGACCGAGGGAACAAGCCCCGCGCCGCAGCAATTTGGCCCGGCGGTGACACCGCCTCCTTCGCTACGGCCGATTCCACCCGCGAGCAGCGGTCCGACGAGCAGTAGCCGCAGCTCTTACGGAACCCCCTTGCGGGGCGACAGTGGCATGCCGGTCCTCCCCGGAAATGGGCCGAGCAGTTCGACTCGGGCGTTTCCCAAACTGCTGGAACCGACCGGCCACACCACCTCTTGGCGTCCTACCCGAGTTGCAATTCCGGGCGGACAAGCCCCGGTGAACGAACTGTCCGGTCAGCAGACAACGCATCATCCGTCGATTTGGCAGCCGGCGTTCACGCAGGCCCCTGCTGGTCCTTATGCTCAGGGGTGGCAGCCGTCTTATCCGACGGCCGCACTTCCCACTCGTTCCCAGCAGTAGCTGCCGTGACCAACGCTGAGATCGCCGCCGTCTTTGATCATGTCGCCGATCTCTTGGAGTACCAGGGGGGCAATGTCTTCCGGGTACGGGCTTACCGAAATGCTGCCCGCCTGGTGAAGGGAACAGTGGAGCCCTTGGCAAAAATCTGCCAAGCAGCCGACCGGTCGCTCACCGATCTTGAGGGTATCGGTAGTGATCTGGCGGCAAAAATTGAGACACTGCTCAGCGGCCAGCCGCTTCCCCTCCTGAAGCAGCTTGAGTCAGAGGTGCCGCAAGTTGCCTTTGATCTGATGCGGGTGCCGGGCTTGGGCCCGAAGAAGGCAAAGCTGTTGGTCGACTCCCTGAAGATTGAATCTCTTGATGATCTCGCTGATGCCTGCCGGGAGGAACGTGTACGCGATCTCAAGGGCTTTGGTGCCAAGACGGAGGCGACCATTCTTGCAAATCTGGCCTTTGCTCAGGATCCGGAGCACAGCCGTCTGCTCTGGAGCGAAGCCGATGAGATTGTGCAGGAACTGCTCATTTGGATGCGGCAGTGTCCGGCAGCCAAACGAGTTGAAGCGGCCGGTAGTTGGCGACGGGGCCGCGAAACGGTTGGCGATATCGACCTGCTTGCTGAAAGCAATGAACCGGCCCAGGTGATGGACCGGCTGGTCGCGTGGGAGTCAGCGGGTGTTGTGATGCTGCGGGGAGAGACCAAAACGAGCATCCGTGGCCCCCGAGATGTGCAGATTGATCTGCGGGTGGTCCGCTGCGAGTCATTTGGGGCGGCCTGGCAGTATTTTACCGGTTCCAAGGAACACAATGTGCGGCTCCGAAGTCGGGCTCGTGATCGGGGACTGTCGATCAACGAATATGGAGTGACCCAACTCGACGGGGCTGCTGCGGCTCTGGCCGGCGCGACCGAGGCAGAGATTTACGCAGCGGTCGGTCTCCCCTGGATTCCACCGGAGCTCCGTGAGGGCCGGGGCGAGATCGAATGCGCCGAGGCTGACAGACTGCCTGAGCTGATCACCCTCGATGACATTCGCGGTGACCTCCACATGCACACCACCGCAACCGACGGTGAGGCAACACTCTCCGAGATGGTCGCGGCGGCTATTGAGCGGGGGCTTTCCTACATTGCGATCACCGATCACAGCAAGCGGGTGACGATGGCTCATGGGCTTGATGCGAGACGGCTTCGCAAGCAGTGGCTGGAGATCGACAAGCTCAATGAATCACTCGCCAGTGGCGGCAAGCCGCCGGTCGTTATTTTCAAGGGGATTGAGGTCGATATGCTTGAGAAGGGGGGGCTCGATCTGCCGGATGATCTACTGGCTGAGGCCGACTGGGTTGTGGCCAGCCTGCATTACGGGCAGCAGCAGTCCCGCGAGCGGATCACGTCCCGGATTCTCGAAGCAATTCACCATCCGGCAGTCTCCTGCATCGGTCATCCCACAGGCAGGCTCATCAATCGCCGCCCTGCCTACGAGGTTGATATGCAGCAGGTCATTGAGGCAGCAGCAGTCACCGGCACCTGTCTTGAGATCAATGCCAACCCTTGGCGGCTCGACCTTGACGATGTCCTCGCTGCCGCGGCGAAGCGAGCCGGAGTCACGCTGGCAATTTCGACTGATGCCCACTCAACGCGGGGGCTCGACCTGATGCGGTGCGGTGTCATCCAAGCCCGCCGGGCCGGCCTGGAGGCCAAGGACGTGGCGAACACGAGGACACTGACCGGATTTCGCCGACTGTTGGCAAAGAAGCGAGCGGCTGCCAACTCAAGTTGACCGGTCGGGCTACTCGGCATCCCGGACGCAGCGAAACCCAACATGGTTGCAGCCGGAAGAGACCTCACCCTTGCCTCGAGTGCCCAGAATGTACCGTGAGCAGTACTGCTCGGTGCAGAGGAACGATCCCCCACGCTGAACCCGTTTGGGAATGCCTGGCTCCTGGGGATCAAAGCTGGCAGTGGGGCCCTCGGGATCATCCGTCCGCAGTCGGCCGGCAGCCTGTTCGGCATAGGTATCGGGCCGGTACCAGTCCGCACACCACTCCCAGACATTCCCTGAAACGTCATAGAGTCCGTAGCCATTGGCAGGAAACTGACCAACCGGGGCGATACCGGCAAAACCATCTTCCGCGGTGTTTTCCACCGGGAATTGCCCCTGCCAGGTATTGGCCATCCAGCGGCTCTCAGGCTGAAACTCATCGCCCCACGGATAGAGGCTGCCGGCTAGTCCACCACGGGCGGCAAACTCCCATTCAGCCTCGGTTGGTATCCGTTTGCCCGCCCAGGCGGCGTAGGCTTCTGCATCTTCGAACGCTACATGGACGACCGGAAAATCTTCATGCCCCTCGATCGAAGATTCTGGGCCGAGTGGATGCCGCCAATTCGCGCCGGGCACGTACCGCCACCACTGGAGGTGATTGCCGAGTGGAACAGGAGTGCTTGGTGGCGTGAAGACGATTGAGCCGGCTACCAGGTTTTCCGGCGGTGCGCCTGGAAAATCTTCTGGCCGCGGAGGTTTTTCGGCCACGGTGACGTAGCCCGTCTCTTCAACAAATGCCGCGAACTGCCGGTTGGTCACCTCGGTGGTGTCGATCCAGAAGCCCTTTACCGTTACTGGGTGAATGGGACGACTGTCGGCCATTGGCTGATTGCCTCCGTGAGGCAGCCCACGCGGATCGACACAGCCAATCGAAAATTGTCCACCCGGGATCCAGACCATTCCCGCCGCCGGCTTTCCAGGCGGTGGATTTTTCGCCGGGATGGTTGGGCCGAAGTCACCGCCAGCCCGAGTGTTCGCGGGAGCGGTTGATCGGCCACCCGGGGGACGGATTGCCAGCCGCGCAAGTCCCCAGAGCAGAACAGCTGCGACCGCACCAAGACCGATGATCGCGACGGGTGAACGAAGCAAACCGCCACCTTGAGATTGACGGGCTGCAGCGGTTCGATGCGTTGACTGACGGGAATGGTTCATGATTGCAAAGCTTCCCGAAAGAGTGTCCTTAGTTTTTTTCGGCGACCAGTGGTCCACCAACTGTCAAATCGACGGTGGGCCAGTCGGGCCAACTGATGCTCTTCTCGACGGAGTGTATCAATCAACAAAATTGTCGCGGGGTCGAGAGATTCTCGGGTTAAGTCAGTTAATCGATCAGCAGCTGCAGCATGATCGGTGAAGTCACCCAGGGCTCCCTGTATTTTTTTCAGCTGCCTCAGACACCGCTCACGAGGTTGCGGAGCGAGGACATCAGCGAAAAGGTCGAGACTGTATCGCAGCCGCTTGCCCATAATCCGAAACTGGTGAACTTGCTCTGCTTTTCGAAACGGTCCGGCGGCGGCAAAAAACTTCCGACCGAGGCGTCGTAGTCGTTTACGGGCAAATTCGCCGTAGCGTTTCTGACTGCCGAGGGCGACCGTTCCGAGTAACTTATCCTGTCGAACCGGCCACTCCCAGGCCAGGAGTTCAGCCTGACAGTCACGAATCGGTCCTCGACTGCCGATCTGTTGGTCGCTGAGCAGGCCGATCAAACGTTCTGGAGGGCTGTTGACCAGAGGATCTTCGCCAGCGGTCGGCCACTGTTGCCGAAGCCGGTCAATCAGTACGTCGAGATCACGTGCTTCACTAGCTGCCCGCCTGACCTGTCGCAGCCGCCGCTGGAAACGCCGTCGATTCCGGGGCGAGATGAGCGGTGCGAACGCGGCTAAAGCGGCCAGTGAACGGCGGGTTGCCACCCGCAGGCGGTGCACGGCTTCTGGGTCGGCCAGCGGATCACCCGCCTCTCCGATCTCCCGCCAGACTTCCCCAAGCTCCGCCCTCAGCTTTGTGACAGCGACCGTGCCCGCAGGCAGACGCCCAGGTTCTCTGACGGCACTGGCAGCAGTTGCTTCGACAGCTAAGAGCACGCCGCTGCCGCGACCATCCCCTTTTCCACCGGGACAATTGCCGTGAGCCTTGCGTCCGGGTCGTGTGCTCATCGAGTTGTCCTCCCACCAGTCTGATGCTCAGCTGGTGGCCTCAGGCACAAGCCGAGTCAAACCCAGCCCTACTGCAAGAGAACAGACTCCCCAGCTGCTCAGAGCCCTTCGCTCGACTCCTCCGAGGCTTCGGGCACATCACCAAAAATGTCCAAGCCCGGTCCCTCACTGGCCAGCATATCTGCTTCAGCGGCCAGATCCTCAGCAGTTGGCTCGGCTGCCTCCAGCAGTGGGAAGTCTCGGGCCAGCAGATCCTCTCGATCTATCCGGAGGGCTTCGAGAGCTTCTGGACGAACCCGCACTTCGGACGACTGAAATGTATTGAAACCAGTTCCAGCCGGAATCAGGTGGCCGAGGATGACGTTCTCCTTGAGTCCAACCAGGTTGTCGAGTTTGCCGGCGAGGGCAGCCTCGGTCAGCACCTTTGTCGTCTCCTGGAAGCTAGCTGCAGAAATGAAGCTGGAACTCTGCACGCTTGCCTTTGTGATGCCCAGGAGTTGGGTGCTGGCAGTAGCTGGCTTGGGCTTACTCCCTTTCGCAGGAGATCCACCAAGCGCCTCGATGGTCTCATTGGTCTGAGTAAGCACATCTTTTGGCACGATACTGCCGACCTCAAACTCGCTGTCGCCCTTGTCGGTAATCCGCAGGCAGCCGGAGAGCCGTTCGTTGGCCTGTCGGAATTCGTGTTTGTCGAGCATGCTTCCCGGAAGCAGGTTGGTGTCACCGACGGTGTCAATCCGAACCTTCCGCAACATCTGAGAGACAATGATCTCAATGTGTTTGTCGTCGATTTCCACCCGCTGGCTGCGGTAGACGTTTTGAATTTCGCGGACGAGGTAGCGCTGAACCTCTTCCTCTCCCGAAATTCGAAGAATGTCGTGCGGCACGAGGGGGCCATCAACCAGTGCCTCACCTGCTCGCACGATGTCACCAGCATGCACTCGCATGTGTTTGCCGTGCGTGATCAGGTGCTCGCGTTCCAGACCTGATTCGTTGCGGACAATGATCGTCCGTTTGCCGCGGCGTTTTTCTCCGCTGACCTCAACCTTCCCGTCGATCTCTGCCATGATCGCCGGATCCTTCGGCTTACGGGCCTCAAAGATCTCGGTGACTCGGGGCAGACCGCCGGTGATATCCTGCGTTCCGCTGGCTTCACGGGGCGTCTTGGCAAGCACATGACCGGCCGCGACC
>CAZKSP010000008.1:20306-25602 GCA_964555385.1 uncultured Chitinophagaceae bacterium | reverse complement strand
GGCCAGCTGGTCAGCCACATCGCCGAGAGCCGAGACCGGCTCACTGAGCAACTTGCCGCAGCCGCCGTAGGGCTGGAACTTCCAGATTGGCTTGAGCCACGGTCCCAGGCCGTTCTGAAAGGCCTCGACCGGCTCACCGAAGTCGCTCTCCTCGCCATGGTGTTTGACCAGGGCCGGCTTGTAGTCAAACAGATCGATGTGGCTGGCGGCACCCGCCATGAACAGCTGCACCACCCGCTTGACCTTGGGAGGATAGATACAGGCCGGGTGCAGCGCCCCGCTTGCTCCGGCCGCGGCCGCCAGCGTCTCCCGCTCCCCGGCCAGCATCGCCGCGAGTGCCAGCGTGCCAAAGCCACTCCCCGAGGCGGCCAGCAGATCGCGGCGGGAGAGCGAGGGCACCAGGCGGAGTCGATTGTGTTGGTATGGATTGGCCATGGGATCAGTCCACAAAGGAAAATTCATTCAAATTGAAAATCGCCCGGCAGGTGTTGGCCAGCCCGTGGGCCTGATTGAGGGCAACCAGATCGGCTGTTTCGGCAGCGTCGGGCTGCCGGCCGAGTGCCAGCGTAAAGGCCCGCTGCACCTGGGCAGCCGGGTCGTCGCCCGCCTCGCTGCGGACCCGCTCGGCAAACTGTTCAGCCTGCACCACCATGAAGCCGTTGTTGAGCAGGGCGAGGGCCTGCAGGGCCGACAGGCTTTCGGTCCGCTTCTCCACCCGCATCGACGGGTCGGCACAGTCGAGCACGGTCATGAAGGGCTGAGTCTGGCTGCGAACGATGAACCGGTAGACCCCCCGCCGCCAGGTTGCGCGGTCGGCCGGGTCGGCGAGGTCATAGCGATAGTGGGGCGAATGTTGTGGATGCTCGATCTTGAAGTCCTGCCAGCCCGGGCCGCCCATCGTCAGGTCGAGCGTACCGGCCGCGGTCAGCACGGCATCGCGAATCGCCTCAGCCTCCAATCGCTGCCGGTTTTGCCGCCAGAGCAGCCGGTTGCCAGCATCGACCGAAGCAAAGTCGGCCCGCGACCGGCTCTGCTGCCGATAGGTGGCACTTGTCACAATCAGCCGGTGCAGGTCCTTCAGCGACCCGCCACCTTCCCGGAACTGGGTTGCCAACCAGTCGAGCAGCAGTGGATGCGAGGGCGAGTCGCCCATACGGCCAAAGTCGTTCGCGGTGGCGACGATGCCGGTGCCGAAGTGATACTGCCAGACCCGGTTGACAATGCTCCGCCAGGTCAGCGGATTGCCCGGGTCGGTCAGCCAGCGGGCCAGGGCCACCCGCCGGTCGCCCTCGGCATGGTCGTCAGCCAGGTTAAACCGGCTTTCGAGCGAAACCGGCTCAACCTTTTCCAGCAGCGAGAGCGTGCCTGGATCAACCTCATGGGTCGGCGAATTGACATTGCCTCGGGAGAGCAGATGAATGGTCCGCGGCACTCCCTTACGAACCCGGGTGGCGGCGGCAAAGACCACCTTCATCGGCGGCAGGGCCCGCTGCTCGGCTGTCACCTGCTCAAGCTCAGCCCGCACCTGCCGATACTCCTCGACCTCGGCCGGCTTCTCGGCAGCCGCAAAGAGTTTCTTCCGCTCAGTTTGAAGAGCCTCCAGTGAACTGTCGGCTTTCGCCGGGCTGTGTCCGTCGATCAGGTTTGTTCGCTGCCACCGCGGCCCAGCTTCGATTGAGTCAAGCGAGGTAACCGTTGCATCCGCGGCCAGGTTGCTGCCATCGCTGCCACGCACTTCAATCTCGGCCAGGGCAAAGATGAAGTCATTCTGTCGCGGCGCCAGCTTCGTGGCGGTCACCCGCAGATAGCGGCCCATCAGCTTCTTCGTGAAGACCTGAGGGGTGGTGCCGGCGTTGGCCACGTCGGCAACCGTGTGATCGACAACCGTCGTCGCGGCCGTAAAGGCCGGCTCGTCCGAGACCTCGACCCGGTACCGCAGCGGAAAGCCAAAACCTCCCCCGATGTTGTTGAAATCGTCGTAGCAGGGGAAGAGTTTCACCTCGGCGAGGTCTTGCTGCTTCCCGAGGTCAAGCTGCACCCACTTTTCTAAGTCCTGCTTGGCCGTGATGCCGCTGTGATAGCCGAACGCAGCGGTCGGGTTCTTCCCGGTCCGCTTGGTCGGATTCGCAATCTTCTGCTCGATCTCTCGCAGCTTCGGGCTGATCGATTTCTGCAGGCTGTCGCGACGGCTTTCGAGCGACTTCTGTCTGGCCTCCAGGCTGGCGGCCCGCTCCATCACGGCCGGATCAGTCGAATACTTCCGATCCTCCCGGTCGATTGCCGCGAAGACGGCCTGCAGTGAGTAATAATCGTCCTGAGTGATCGGGTCGAACTTGTGATTGTGACACTGGGCGCAGTGGACCGTCACGCTGCAAAAGCTGCCGATCGTGTTGGCCACCATGTCATCACGGTCCAGATGCCGAGCGATCTTGCCATCGGTCTTGGTCTCCGGCACCTCACGGTGGCCGATATGATCCCAGGGCCCGGCTGCAATGAAGCCGGTCGCCTCATAGCCGTCAGCGGTATCCGGGTAGAGCACGTCGCCGGCAACCTGTTCTTCAATGAACCGGGCATAGGGCTTGTCAGCGTTCAGCGCCCGGATCACGTAATCGCGGTAGGGCCAGGCGTTGGGCCGCAGCTTGTCTTTGTCATAGCCGTGGGTGTCGCCATAGTGGACGACATCAAGCCAGTGCCGGGCCCACCGCTCGCCGTACCGCGGCGAGTCAAGCAGCCGCGTCACGAGCTGCTCATAGGCCTGAGGGTTTTCATCATGCACAAAAGCCTCGACCTCTTCCGGCGTCGGCGGCAGGCCGGTCAGGTCAAAGGCCAGCCGGCGGATGAGGGTGCGGCGATCAGCACGAGGAGTCGGCTCCAGGCCCTGCTCTGCCAGTTTGGCTCGCACAAACAGGTCGATCGGATTGCGGGCTGCCTCGACCCCGGGCACGTCGGCAAAGGCAGCCACCGCCACGGGAACGTCTGGCTTGGCCACCGGCTGCCAGGCCCAGTAGTCAAGCCGCGGGTCGGGGGCCTCTTCCAGGGCGGCATCTTCCGAACCGGGCCAGACTGCCCCGGCGTCGATCCAGGCAGTCAGGGCCGCCACCTCGTCGGCCGACAACCGCGGGCCGTCGGGGGGCATCACCTCATCGGCGTTGCCTGAGGTCACCCGGCGTATCAATTCGCTGGTCGCCCCCTTGCCAAGCACCATGGCCGGTCCAAAGTCGCCACCTCTCAGCAGACCTGCCCGTGAGTCGAGCCGCAGGCCCGACTCTGCCCCGTCGGCCCCATGGCAGTCGGTACAGCGGTCGAGCAGCAGGGCCCGGGCAGCAGCATGTGGATCGGTTTCAGCAGCGGTCGGAACCGGTTCAGCGACAGCCCGGTGGCCGGCCAAAAGGCCAGCCAGCACCAGTCCACTGAAAAAAGCAGCAGCGGGCGAAAACTGCCGCAAACAATAAAAATCGCGGTGTTTTTCCATACCTTGTGTGTGCCCATCCCCAGGGCCTAGAGTTAAACGGCCGAGCCACCTGGGCCGAGATAGTGCCTCGATGCTTCCAATAATGGAATTATGGCTTTGGCCGCAAACAGTTACACGAAAAGTTCCCCAGTGAGAGCAAAACAGCGGCAAACGAGGTCCCAGCAGCAGGACTTCGTTTTCGTGACGGCTCTTTCTCCGACCACTCAGACGTCAAGGGAACGTCAACAGGCTGCCTGCTCTTCGGCTCGCAGTTGATCGAGCGGCTCGATGATCTCGTCGAGCCGTTCGTTGAACAGGTCACCAATCAACAGGTCGGTGATATGGCCACGCAGGTGCGGGAAGCGTTTCACGAACTTGCCAAAGTTGAAGCCGTCGTAGAACTCGAGCACCAGCCGCCGCATCCGCTCCATGCCGCGAACATACTCCTCACTCCAACCGCCCAACTGAGCAGCTGAGGTGTCACCTTCGGCAAGCGCCGCTGCCACGGCATCGCCAGCCAGCTCACCACTTTTCAACGCCAACAAAATGCCCGACGAATAGAGTGGGTCGAGAAAGCCGAAGGCGTCGCCGACCAGCACCCAGCCGTCACCAGAGACTTCACGGGAGCGATAAGAATATTCCTTTGCCACGCGGACTGGCTCGACCTGAGTCGCCCCGGCCAGCCGCGGCGTCAGGCCAGGGCAGCGGGCGATCTCTGCGGCGTAGACACTCTCCGGGTCCTTCGCCTCCCGATCCTTGAAGAGATAGTCATAGCCTGCGACAACTCCAATGCTGATGGTGTCGTCGGCCAACGGGATGTACCAGAACCAGCCCTGCTTCTCGTCGAGCTGCATGACGATAGTGGCACCCTCATCACGGCCGGTGCCACGCTCAGCTCCTTTCCAGTAGCTCCACGCAGCCGCCTTCTTGAGCACTGGGTCCCAGTCCCGCAGGCCCAGCCGGCTGGCGATCATCGAGCCCTGGCCACTGGCATCGACTACCACCGTGGCAGCAATTGTTGAGACGGCACCCGCCTCGTCTGCCACTCGCACGCCAGTGGCCCGGTTACCATCAAAGAGCACCTCGAGCACCCGCATGCCCTCGTGAACCTTCACGCCGTGGGCTTCGGCGTTGCGGAGCATCATCTCATCAAAGTCAGACCGCCGTACCTGCCAGGTCTGTGAGCTCTCGTTGTTCTTGTGGTCGATGAAGTAGAAAGGGGCTGACAGGACGCCCTTCTCATTGACGAACTGCACCGAGTGTTTCTCAACGAAGCGGCTACCCCGTAGCCGGTCGACCATGCCGAGCCGGTTGAGTGTCCAGAAGGTCTCGGGAATCAGCGACTCGCCCACATGAAACCGGGGGAACCGCTCTCGCTCAAAGAGCATCACACACCGCCCCTGCTGGGCGGCAATCGTGGCGGCGGTTGCGCCAGCCGGCCCCCCACCGATCACCACCACCTCCGTCTGCGAAGGCAAGGCTGCTTGCACGCGATCAACCATGAGCGTTCTCCAACCGACAAGAGGCGAATGACCTAATTCTCACCAATTATTGTGATAGGCGGCCCAGAGCAAATGTCAAACTGCTGAAAGGCTCTAAAAGCCGAGGTATTCGAGCAGGCTGCCGGTCCGGTCGCTCCTGCTCCTGGATTCCGGCTGAGACGACCGTTTGATGAGAGAGGGGTTGCACGTGCCCTCGAGCGTGCTCCGGCAGCAAGCAAAGCCCGGATGGCGAAACGCAGCGGACGGGCAGTGAACGAAGGCCTCGGAAGGCCGAAGTGAACGTCAAGCGAGAGGGCATGGGCAACCCCGAACGGCGGCGTCTCCATGCTGGTAGTCCAGTCAC
>CAZKSP010000008.1:0-20206 GCA_964555385.1 uncultured Chitinophagaceae bacterium | reverse complement strand
GAGAGGGCATGGGCAACCCCGAACGGCGGCGTCTCCATGCTGGTAGTCCAGTCACCTCAAGTCAACTCGTCCCTACTGCGCAAGGTACAGCGGCAGCGGGCTCTCCCGCAGGAGCTGCAGAGCTGTCTCGCCGAAGAGCTTCCGAAGCAGCAGGTTCTTGGCCGAGTTCCCCGCCACGATCAGGTCGGCCCCCCAGTTCTGAGCGTAGGGCACCAGTTCGTGGGAGGGATCGCCCGCGACAAAGTCGGTTTCGATACTGCGTCCATGGGCCTCAAAGTAGCCTTGGACAGCTTCCAGCCGACGCTGGCAGGTTGCGGCGTCGCGGCCAAAGTGGATCACCCGAACAGCCGCGTCGGGATAAAGCCCCGACTGCACAAAGTGCTTGAAGGTCTTCGCACTCTCCAGTGAGCCGGAGTAGGCCACGAGGACCCGGCCAACGGGCCGGTAGCTGTCGGAAACAGCAATCATTGGCCGCACGCCAGCAGCCACCAGTCGCTCAAGGCTATCGGTCGGCTCGGGCACCACGTCGTGTTCAAAGAGGCCACTTAACCCAAACACACAGAGGTCGTGGTACCGCACCAGATCGGCGGCAATCTCAAAGGGGTCACCCGTTCGTTCGCAGGTGCGGTGCGTCACGCCAGCCTCACCGCACTTGCTGGCGAAAAGCTCATTGGCTTTGGCAATTTCGGCCGCCACCTTCTCCATCCGATCGTGCCGCAGCTCGGCAGTGAGGGCTTCGACTCCAACACCGATCGGCCGCGGTCCGGTCCACTCCAGTCGGGTCTGATCGATGACGGCCAGGCCAAGCAATTCAGCCCCATTGGCTTTCGCCAATTCGACCGCATGACTGACGACCGATTCAGCTGAACGACTGGTTCCAAGTCCGACCAGAATACGTTTGATCATCGGGCTGCCTGTTCACCAGGGATGACGCGGGCGGGATGGCCTGCACAATCACCATCCCGATTTATGAATCATCGCACACTTCTTCCCCATCGGCCACCGGGGAGCCTCCAGTCAGGGCAAGGCAGCAGCTTGGCCAATTCGATCACCGTCACTGGCACCAGGGCCAGGCCCAGCACCAGCCCCCACTCTGCCTCAAGCGCCTGTTCAATTTCAAAGACCGACTGGATGCCTGGCAGCAGCACCGCCGCCAATTGCAACAGCCCCGACAGCAGGATCGCCACCAGCAGCCATGGGTTCGTCAAAAAGCCAAGGCTAAAGGCTGTCTGCCGTTCACTGCGGCAGCCGATGGCAAAAAACAACTGGGCGAAAGCGGCCACACAAAAGGTGATTGTCCGGGCTTCGGCCTCACGACAGGCCTCACCCTGCCAGGTCAGCCAAAAGGCAAGGATCGAGACCGCCGCCACCAAAAGCCCATGAGTGAGAATCAGCAGCCCTCGCCGCAGCGGAATGACCGGCTCGCGGGGCGGCCGGGGAGCCCGGCTCATGATGTCCCGTTCGGGTGGTTCCAGGCCCAGGGCGAGCGCCGGCAGCCCGTCGGTGACCAGATTCAGCCAGAGAATCTGAATCGCCGCCAGCGGTGCCGGCCAGCCAGCAACCGCTGCGACAAACATCAAGATCACCTCGCCGGCGTTGCAGGAGAGCAGATAGTGGATGAACTTCTGAATGTTGTCATAGATGCCACGGCCCTCCTCGACCGCGCTGACGATCGAGGCAAAGTTGTCGTCGGTCAGCACCATGTCAGAGGCTTCCTTAGTGACATCGGTGCCGGTCACCCCCATCGCGATGCCGATGTCGGCCGCCCGCACCGCCGGGGCGTCGTTGACGCCGTCACCGGTCATTGCCACTACCTGGCCCCGCCGCTGCCAGGCCTTCACCACTCGCAGTTTGTGCTCGGCCGACACGCGGGCATAGACCGCCACCTGCCCGACCGTCTCGACCAGAGCATCGTCGTCGAGGCTGTCGAGGTCGGCCCCGGTCACTGCCCGATCACCATCGCCATCGTCCACCAGCCGAAGTTCGCGGCCGATCGCCAGGGCGGTCGCCGGATGGTCGCCGGTAATCATCACCGGGCGGATACCGGCTGTGCGGCAGGTCTCGACCGCGGTACGAACCTCGTCGCGGGGCGGGTCGATCATTCCTGCCAGACCGGCAAAGACGAGCTCGGATTCGCTGATGTCGGCAGCCGAAGTCGCTTCTGCCAACGCGTTCACGTCAGCTTTGGGTAGGTGGTCGTGTGGCTCAAGCTCTCGCCAAGCATGGGCCAACACCCGCAGGGCCCGGTCGGCCATGCCGGCAGCAGTGTCCAGAATTTCACGGCGGCGGGCATCGGTCAGGCTGACCACTTCACCGTTCCGTTGCTCGGCCACACAGCGGTCCAGCAGCACCTCAGGCGCGCCCTTGGTGTAAACCAGTGAACCGTTCTGCCGCCGCACAACCACCGACATCAGCTTGCGTTCGGAGTCAAACGGTTTTTCTAACAGGATCGGCTCGTCGGCGTCGTCTCCGCCGAGGCCCGCCTTGCGAGCAGCCACCACGAGCGCACCTTCGGTCGGATCTCCCACCACCTGCCAGGTCGCGCCGTCACCGGTCGGCCGGATCGTGGCGTTGTTACAGCGGAGGGCGATCGAAAGCAGCCGCCGCAGGTCAGCGTCGTCGCGGGCAACCACCGGTGTCGGTTCGCCATCGTCAGGCAACCGCTTAAAGCTGCCGTGGGGGTCATAGCCCGCACCGCTGACGCTGTACCGGCCCGATGGCGTGATGAGTTCACGGACGGTCATTTCATTGCGGGTGAGCGTGCCGGTTTTGTCGGAACAGATCACGGTGACCGAACCAAGCGTTTCAACACTCGGTAGCCGCCGGACCAACGCGTTGCGGGCAACCATCCGCTGCAGGCCAATGGCCAGCACCAGCGTCACCACTGCCGGCAGGCCCTCGGGCACTGCCGCCACCGCCAGACTGACCGACCGCATCAGGACTTCAAGCAGGCTGCCGCCACGGCCAATTTCAAGCAGGAAAATCACACCGACCACCACCAGGCAGACGATGATCAGCAATCGCCCCAGTTCCCCGAGCCGCCGCTGCAGTGGTGTCAGCTCGGGCTCTGACTGTGAAAGCAGACTGGCAATCCTGCCAAGCTCCGTCTGCATACCGGTCTGGGTCACCACCGCCACGGCATGGCCTGCGGCTACCACGGTGCCGGCGTGAACAATCGTCGCCCGGTCCCCCAAGCTCGCGGCCTCCGGCACGTCCGCATCGGCCTGCTTGCCGACCGGCTCAGACTCACCGGTCAGGGCCGACTCGGTCACCCGCAGGCTCGCCGACGTCAACAGTCGGGCGTCGGCTGGCACGTTATCACCCGCCTCGAGTTCAATCCGATCCCCCGGCACCAGCTGATCGGCTGGCAACGATCGGGGCTCGCCGTCGCGAGTCACTCGGGCCTCGGGCGCCGACAGTTGCTTCAGTGCCGCCAAAGCCTGCCGGGCCCGTTCCTCCTGCAGAAAGCCGATCAGTCCGTTGACGAGCACGATCGCCACGATGGCTGCGGCATCGGCCCACTCGCCGACCAGCCCCGAGATCAAGGCCGCCGCGATCAGGATCAGGATGACCAGATCTTGAAACTGCCTCAGTAGCTTTCGCCACCAGGGCGGCGACGGCGACTCACGCAGCTGGTTCGGGCCCAGCTTGGTCAGCCGGGCGGCAGCCTGCAATTGGGTGAGCCCGGCCGCAGCGTCCGTTTCCAACCGTCGCACCACCTCAGCTGACGACAGTGCATGCCAGGCAATCCGGCTGTCATCAGGCTCATGATCACGTTCGCTGGGCTGGTTCTCAACAGGCATCGCAGAGTTCCCAGCAGTTGAAGGTGAAGGATTCTTACGGCAGATAATAAACCAGCAGCAGACCGCCGAGCAGCACCAGCAACATCAAAAAGGCATCAGGCTCAATTAGCGGCAGTCGCCGCTCGGCATGATAGAGCTGGCCGAGGATGGCGATTGCTGTAGCGATCACCACCGCAAACACCGTAACGGCATGCGCAGCTGACACAGCGGCAAAAAGTGGCCCGTCATGAAAGGCATCGAGCGGTGCAAAGAGCACCATGTTGAAGGCGTTACTGCCCAGCGTGTTGCCAATGGCCAAGTCGATAGCTCCAAGCCGGACCGCAGTGATCGAGGCGACCAACTCTGGCAGCGAGGTGCTCACGGCCACCAGCGTCGTACCGACGAATGTGCCGCCCAACCCGGTCTGCTCGGCAAGATCACCGGCGACGTGGGCGAGCCGCGGCCCGGTCAGCACCAGTACCACCGCTGCGGCAGCGAAGAGCAACGCTGACCGCCAGAGTGGGCCCGCCGCAGGATGCGGCAGTTCCGCAACGGCCGCATCGGCCCGGGCCTCGGCCGCCAGCCGCGCCGAGATCCGCTGATCGATGAAGATCATCCTCGCCCCCAGCAGGTAGGCCAACAGGATGGCCCACGACCAGCCGCTGATTCCCAGCAGCGTCACTTCGGGCAGCCGGCCAGCCGTCAGCACGGCAAGGCCGGCCAGTGAGGTCAGGGCGATACCAAGCACCGCCGAAAGGGCATGCGAAGCAGCCTCCCGCGAGAGCATCCGCCGGCCGGAGCGGATCGTGAGATCGATCGAAGCGAGAATCAGCAGGTTCATCAGGCTGCTACCGAAGAGATCGCCAGCGGCCAGATCGGTTAGGCCTGCCCGCACGGCGGCGATGTCAACTGAGAGTTCAGGCAACGACGTCACTGCGGCCAGCATCAGGCTGCCGATCAACAACCGGCCGAGTCCAGTGACCTCGGCAATCGCATCGGCCGACCGAGCCAGCAGTGAGCCGGCCAAGGCCACGACAGCTGCGAGCAGCAAAAACTCTCCGAAGAGCATCGGGCGGTTCTCTTTGTTCGGGGCTACTGAAGCACTCGATAATCAACCATCCCGCCGCCGCCGGAACGCCACCAGTTGGTCGGCCTGCCGGCGGATGTCACTGTCGCTGAGCGGCTTGGCCAGGATCAGGCCAGCGATGAAGCCTGCCACATGCGCAGAGTAGGCAACACCACCGCCAGTGTCCGATAGTCCGAGGACGACCTGCATTAAAAAATAAATGCCCACCGCGACATAACCCGGAACATCCATGATGATCCGCAGCAGGATGACACTCACCCGCCGGTTGGGGTGAAGTACGAGATAGCCGCCGAGCACGCCTGAGATTGCCCCCGACGCCCCCAGGCAGGGCGTTAGCGCCTCCTCGCCCCGGGCGTTGAGAAACACAAATGCCAGTGAGGCGAGCACGCCACTGGCGAGGTAGAAGAGGGTGTACCGCCAGTGCCCCATATCGTCTTCGACGTTGTCGCCAAAGATGAAGAGAAACCACATATTGCCCAAGAGGTGCATCCAGCTGCCGTGCAGAAAGATGCCGGTGATCAGCGTCAGCCAGACCGGAATCGGCGTTGGCCGCAGGCCGGGCACCGGCACCTGCACTCGCTGGCCCTCATAGACGACCTCGCGAACCGCGTCCTCCGTAACGATGTCTCGCCCTGAAATGATCTCAGCCGGCACCTGACAAAACGCAAGCGTAACATCGTCGTTCTGCCCACCCTGCTGGAACAACACGAAGACCAGCACGTTGGCCGCAATTAACGACCAGGTGACGACCGGCAGCCGCTGCCGATCGGAATTGTCATCGCCAAGAGGAAAGACCATTCGTCGCCATGCCGCAGGAAGGAAGACCGACCATCACCATGAAGACCATGGCTAAGACAAATGTACGGTCTGGTGCGGACTGCGTCGAAAGAAGATCAGGCGGCCTTCGATCGGGTGGAGCTCTTGCCGGTGCTGGATGCCGGACCGGCTTCCACTTCTTCAAGCTTCCGCTCGATCCAGCCATCGACGCTCCAGGGACCACCGCCGGCGTATATCAGGGCAAGTAAGCCGCCGCCGATAGCCATGTTCTTCATGAACTGGATCACCTGCAGCTGCCGCTGAACCGGATCGGCAATCATCCAGAAGTCATGGAAATAGAAGGTGGCCGCTGCCAGGAAGACGAACAGAAATGCGGCCCCAATGCGGGTCCAGGCACCGGCCAGCAGTGAGAGCCCGCCCAACAGGATCAGCCCGATCGCCCCGAACAGGGCGAGCCGCGGATTGGGAATGCCCTCACTCCGCATGTATTCAGCAGTCTGCGAGAAGTGCCTGATCTTGCTATCGAAGGCGCTGAACAGAAAGACCGCCACCATCATCAGCCGGGCCAGCAGCGACACGCAGCCCTGCACCACATTGGCTATCTGTTCCATGACACTCCAGCTCCTGACGTTTCACGCCGGGTACCACTGCCTGCGGCAGACCCTGCGGCGGGATAGTCGCGTCCCAGCCGCTTGGCCGCAAGCCCGGCCCAGGTGTCAATCGGGGTAACGAGGGCAAGCAAGGGCCTTTTCTTCCCTCGTCATCAGCCCGCCGGCTGATCCCGCGTCACGCAATGCACTGCCCCACGGCCGCGGATGAGCTCGAGGGCTGAAAATGGCTCGACCGTCCGGCCAGGAAACAATTCGGCCAGCGTTCTGACAGCTGCGGCGTCGGCGGCATGGTCAAACGTTGGCATGATCACCGCCCCGTTGAGCAGATAGAAGTTGAGATAGCTCGCCGGTAGCTGGACACCGGCAAAGCCGACGCGGGATGGCAGGTCGAGTGGAATCACCTCCAGCCTGCGGCCGCGGGCATCAACCAGCGTCTCAAGCAGAGTCAGGTTGTTTTCAAGCGGCTCGTGATTGGGATCACTTCGATCGGGCTGGCGGGCAGCCACAACCCGCCCTGGGGCGACAAACCGGGCCAGTTGGTCGATATGGCCGTCGGTGTCATCGCCGGCCAGCTCACCCCCCACCCAGAGTACCTTCTCGATGCCAAGTGACTGCCGCAGCACGTCGGTCAGTTCCTCACGGCTGCGTCCCGGGTTCCGCTGAGGGTCGTCGATGCAGCGGTGATTGACCAGCAACGTGCCCTCACCGTCGGTCTCAATCGCGCCGCCCTCCAGCACGATCCCCGGCTGCTCGGCATCCAGCCCCAGGTGACTCGCCATCTGGCCCGCCACGGCAGCGTCGGCATCCCAGGGAGGATACTTGCCCCCCCAGGCATTGAATTCGAAGACAACGGCACGGGGTGGCCCGGACGCACGCGGCTTGATGAACACGGGACCGGTGTCCCGCAGCCACGAGTCACTCGTCGGAATATCGATCAGTTCAACATTGGCAATGCCCTGCAGATGCGTGGCGGCGTCATCCAACACCGGCCCGGTCCCAATCACCCGCACCGGCTCGTAGCCGGCCAGCAACCGCACCAGCCGCACAAACGCAGGCGGGATGTTGGCAAAGTCTCCCAGGAAGGTCTGCCGACGGTGCGGCCAGGCGAGCCAGGTGGCGGCGTGCGGCTCCCACTCAGCCGGCAGGCGATAGCCACGAACAGATGGCATGGCTGAAGCGACATCCGGCATCAGACCTCTCCCCAGCGGGCCAGCAGACCGGCGTAGGCATCGATGCGGCGATCACGAAAGAAGGGCCAGCGGGTCCGCGACCATTCGAGTCGGCTGAGGTCACAGTCAACCACCAGCACTGCCGGGGCGTCGTGGCCGGCAACAGCCAGCCGCTGACCGTTGGGGGCATAGACCACGCTCGCCCCCCAGAATCGCAGCGGCCCTTCGCGGCCGGTGCGGTTCACCGCCACCACAAAGACCCCGTTGGCAATGGCATGGCTCTTCAGCATCGTGTCCCACGACTCGTACTGTTCGGCGTGCAGTTGCTCTTCGCCGTCGAGCCAGCCGATTGCGGTGGGATAGAAGAGCACCTCGGCTCCGGCCAGCGCCGTCAGCCGCGCGGCCTCAGGATACCACTGGTCCCAACAGACCAGCGGGCCGACCTGCAGCCGGCTGGTTGGCACACTGATAAAGCCGGTGTCACCCGGCGTAAAATAAAACTTCTCATAATAGTGCGGGTCATCGGGAATGTGCATCTTGCGATAGGTCCCCGCTAGCGACCCATCGGCATCAAAGACAACCGCCGTGTTGTGAAACAGGCCGTGGCTCCGCCGCTCAAAGACGCTGCCGACAAGCACCACCTGATGTTCGCAGGCGACGGCAGCCAGCCGATCAGTCAGCGGGCCTGGCACGCTTTCTGCCTCGGCGAAGCGTTCATGCTCTTCGGCCTGGCAGGGATACTCGCCAGCGAAGAGTTCCTGCAGGCAGACGACATCGGCCCCCTTGGCCCTTGCCGCCGCGACACCAGCGATTGCCTGGGCGATGTTGGCCTCGCGGTCGGCTGTGCAGGCCGACTGGACCAGCCCGATACGAATCGTCCGGCTGGCAGCCGGGGGCATCAGGCCACCACTTCCTGCCGCTCAGTTAGCCGGGCTGCCGGCACCGGGAACTGCTCAGCCAGTTCGGCCACCTCGCGGCGGGTGCTGGTGATGACCTGCTCGTCCTCAGGGTTTTTCAGCACCCGCAGAATCCAGTCTGCCACCCGCCGCATCTCGTCGGCTCCCATGCCGCGGGTGGTCAGAGCCGGGGTGCCCAGCCGGATGCCGGAGGGATCGACCGGCTTCCGCTCGTCGTAGGGAATCATGTTTTTGTTGCAGGTGATGCCGCAACGGTCGAGGGCCTCTTCGGCCAGTTTGCCGCCCAGACCCAATGGAGTGACATCGACCAGCATCAGGTGATTATCGGTACCGCCACTGACCAGCTTCACGCCACCAGCAGCAACCGCTTCAGCAAGCACGCGG
Source organism: uncultured Chitinophagaceae bacterium (assembly GCA_964555385.1). GTDB lineage: Bacteria > Planctomycetota > Planctomycetia > Pirellulales > UBA1268 > UBA1268. The sequence goes on along the minus strand of CAZKSP010000008.1, from coordinate 11,479 downwards.
GCGTTGTCGACGACCTGCTGGGCATAGGCCTTGAAGTCGGGACGGAGAGCCTCGGCAAAGGCGACGGCCTTCCCGGCAACGACGTGCATCAATGGCCCGCCTTGGGTGCCGGGAAAGACAGACCGGTCGAGGTCCTTGGCATGCTCGGATCGGCACATGGCAATGCCACCCCGCGGTCCCCGCAAGGTTTTATGTGTCGTACTGGTGACAAAGTCGGCCACTGGCACGGGGCTGTTGTGGATACCGGCCGCCACGAGCCCGGCATAGTGGGCCATGTCAACGAGGAGTTTCGCTCCAACCTCACGGGCGATCTCGGCAAAGCGATCGTGGGGAATCTCCCGCGGATAGGCACTGGCACCGGCAACGATCAGCTTTGGCTTGTGCTCGCGGGCCAGGCTGACGATTTGGTCGAAGTCGAGCAGATGATCGTCCTGACGGACACCATAGTGAACGAAGCGGTAGAGGATGCCTGAGCTGTTGAGCCGCATGCCGTGGGTGAGGTGTCCACCATGGGCCAGGTCGAAGGCCAACACAGTGTCCCCGGGCTGGATTGCCGCCAGGTAGACCGCCGAGTTGGCCTGGCTGCCTGAGTGGGGCTGCACATTGGCGTGCTCGGCCCCAAAGAGTTGCTTGGCCCGGTCGCGGGCCAGGTCCTCAACTTTGTCGACGAATTCGCAGCCACCGTAGTACCGACGGCCTGGATAGCCCTCGGCATACTTGTTGGTCAGCACACTGCCCACCGCCTGCATCACTGCTGGGCTGGTGAAGTTCTCGCTGGCGATCATCTCCAGACCCTCTGCCTGTCGGGTCTGTTCTTCGGCAATAGCCGACCAGATTTCGGGATCTTCCAGTTCGACAAAATTCACGCGTCACCTCCTGGGGCTGTGCGGGCTGGGGGTCGACGGCGACCTGTTTGGTCACCCTTTCCCATTGTGTGGGGGTGGACCGAGGGCGTCAACGAACAACGCGAATCAACGGAGCTGTAACGGCTCGGGCATGAAGGTCACAATCGGAATCAGGCAGGAGGCAAGCCCCAAGGCCCACCGCCAGGGGTCGAGTGGCTGGTCCTCGTCCCGAATCGGCGGATGGTCGGCCCCCATAAAGGTGATGATTACCACCATCGCCACCCAGTGATAGCCTCCGAAAAAGATAATGCCACCAATCGCCGCCAGCAGCACGGCCCGGGTGACCACGTAGGAGCGACGGCCGAACAGGGCGTGGCAGACGTGTCCGCCGTCGAGTTGGCTAATTGGAATCATGTTCAGCCCCGTCACCAGCAGCCCCACCCAGCCGGCCATCAGTAGTGCGTTGGGGGCAAGTGTCTGGCCTGCGGACAGGTCGGGTCTGATTGCGGCCAGCAGCCACTGCCCCAGCAGCGGCAGGGCGAACGGGTTGAACGCATCCGGCACACCGCTGGCCATGCCAGCAGCCAACACCGGCACCGCCACCGCTAGGCCAGCCAGTGGGCCGGCCAGGGCAATGTCGAACAACTGTCGGCGGTCGGCACGCGACCCCTCCATGCCGATAACTGCCCCAAGCGTGCCGGTCAGCATCACTGGCACCGGCAGAAAGAAGGGCAGCGTTGCCGGAATCCCATGTCGCTGGGCTGCCAGAAAATGCCCTGCCTCATGCGCCGTCAGAATCGCCATCACCGCCACCATGTAGGTGAGGCCCCGAGGCCAGTGCTGGTGAACGTCAGCCCAAAAGGTGTCATCGAGCCCAAGAACCAGCGGCTGCCAGCCAACCGTGCCGGAAGCAAAGGTGGTCAGGCAGGTGCCGAGATAAAGATAGATCTGAAGCCGCAGCCGACCGGACGGCCGCTGGCCCGGCCGCCGTCGGGGCGGTCTCCAGTCAGGTGGCAGGCCAGCTGCTGCCTGATGATTGGCAACCTCGACCGGCACAGCGTCAGGTTGAACCGTCACCTGGTTGTCCGTTGATGCAGTCATTGCGTCCTCCACCATAGCCGGTCGGCGGCACGGCGGGCTGATAGACTGCAAATTGGCTGGGTCGCCAGTCCCTTCGAGAGTTCACGCAACACCAATCACAAACCGATGAACGCCCCCAATACCGCCGATCGCGGTCGAGCCACCGCAGCAGCCGAAACCACCTGCCCGCCCCCCGGCATCCGCCGCCAGTTTGCCGGCGTCGATGTCCGCGAATTGGCCGAACGCTACGGCACACCGCTGTATGTTTACGACGCCGCCGTCATCCGACAACGGTGCACCGATCTCGCCGCCTGGGACACCGTCCGATTTGCCCAGAAGGCCTGTTCGAATCTGGCGGTGCTCGATCTGGTCCGCCGCGAGGGGGTACTCGTCGATGCCGTTAGCCACGGTGAAATTGCCCGGGCGATTGCCGCCGGCTACTCCACCGCACCGTCGCCAACCGGCGCCGACGGCCTGCCACCGGCCCATCCGATTGTCTACACAGCCGACATCTTCGACCGGGAGAGCCTTGAGGCGGTTGTCCGGCACGGCATTCATGTCAACTGCGGCTCAGCGGACATGCTCGAGCAGTTGGCCGAGCGGGTGCCGGGTGCCGACGTAACGCTCCGAATCAACCCCGGCTTTGGCCACGGCCACAGCCAAAAAACCAACACCGGTGGCGAGGGCTCGAAGCACGGCATCTGGCATGGAGAGGTGCCTGATGCCCTTCGCCGCGCTGAATGGGCGGGTCTGGCGGTCACCGGCCTGCACATGCACATTGGCAGCGGCACCGATCTTGCCCATCTGGCTTCCGTGGCCGAGGCCCTGGAAAAAACCGCCCGCGAGATCGGCCGATCGCTCACCACGATCAGCGCGGGCGGCGGCCTTCCAGTACCCTACCGGCCCGACGAGACTCGGGCCGATCTGTCGGGCTACTTTGAGCTGTGGGATGCCACCCGCAAACGGCTGGAAGATGCCTTCGGCCATCGGATTCGCCTCGAAATCGAACCGGGCCGCTACCTGACCGCCGAGGCGGGCACCCTCGTCACCGAGGTGCGGGCAATCAAGCGGCAGGGCAGCAAAAAATACCTGCTGGTTGATGCCGGCTTCCACACCCTTGCCCGGCCGGTGCTCTACGGGTCGTATCACCCAATGAGCCTCTGCCCAGCAGCCAGCAGTGTGCCCGAGGGGCTTGAGCCGGTGGCAGTTGGCGGCCCGCTGTGCGAGTCGGGTGATATTTTCACGCAGGAAGAAGGTGGCTTTGTGGCCACCCGCGACCTGCCGCCGACCCGCGTCGGCGACCTGCTGCTGCTGGAGGTGGCCGGCGCCTACGGCTTTGTGATGGCCAGCAACTACAACTCCAAACCGCTGCCGGCCGAGGTGCTGCTCGACGGCGGCGAGGCCAAGTTGGTACGGGCCAGGCAGACGGCAGAAGAGCTGTTTCGTGGGGAATCGACGACCGGGCTACCGGAAGGCAACTGACCAGGCCGCCCGGCAACGAATCGGTTTGGTCGTCCGATTTTTCGCGGCTATAGTGGGGGAAATTCAAATCCGGTCCCCCAACTCACCGATATCAAAACTATGGCGAAGCAGGGCCCCCGCAAAAAGCTGCCGAAAGAGTTGGCTGTTATCAACGCCGACAACTGCACCGGGTGCGAGTCGTGCCTGGAAGTCTGCCCGGTCGATTGCATCGTCAAGGTGCAGCAGTACGACCAGTTTCACAACCTGCAGAGCTGGTGTGAGATCGACATCGAGCGGTGCGTCGGCTGCGAGGTCTGCGTGCATATTCCCGGCAAAAAATCGAATCCCTACGACCTCAAGGTCTGTCCGTGGGATGCGATCGAGATGGTGCCGACCGAAGAGGTCGCCGTTGCCGTCGCCCAGATGGGCGGGCCGCCGGAATATGTCGAGGCCAACTGGGAGCGGCTGGTCGACACAGCTCAGCATCTGGCCGAACTGAAGGCCGGTAACTGACGGTCGGCGTTTTCCCGCGACTTCTCAGTCTTCTCGCCAATCACTTGGCGGTCGCCACACTGAGGTGTATAGTGAACACTCATTCACTATACGGAAGGTGCTGGCATGTCGGCAACCGCTCGATTCATTCCCGCCGTTGAGCCAAGTGAGCAGGAGTTGCTTAGCCGCCTGCGGCTGGCTGCCGTCCCGGGTCTCGGAAGCGTCATGCGACGGCGACTGCTGGCCCGGTTCGACTCCCCCGAGGCGATCTTCGCGGCCGATCAACGAGCCCTCGCTGCGGTGGAAAAAGTAACGGCCAAGGCCGCTGCTGCCATCGCGGCTGATGCCGGCTTCGCAGCGGCCGAGCAGCTGCTGGCCGACTGCCAGCGGCACCGTATTGACGTGATACTCGAAGGCACAGCCCGCTACCCTCGCCTGCTGTCTCAGATCGATGACCCACCCGACATCTTGTTTTTGCGGGGCCAGCTTGAGTCGACCGACAGCTTGGCAGTCGCCATCGTTGGGGCTCGGCATGCCACGGCCTATGGCAAGAAGGTGGCTGAACAACTAGCCGGCGGTCTCGCCCGGGCCGGCTGCACCGTCATCAGCGGGCTGGCCCGAGGCATCGATGCCGCCGCCCACCGCGGCGCGATCGCCGCCGGAGGCCGCACCCTGGCAGTGCTGGGCAGCGGGCTGCTGCAGGTCTACCCGCCGGAGCACCGCGAACTGGCATTTGACGTCAGCGACCATGGGGCGGTCATCAGCGAGTGCCCACCATTTGCCAAGCCGCATGCCGGCGCCTTTCCTCGCCGTAACCGCATTGTCTCCGGACTCTCGCTGGGCACAGTGGTCGTGCAGGCCTCGGCCCGGTCCGGGGCGTTGATCACGGCCCGGCTGGCGGGTGAGCAGGGCCGCGAGGTCTTTGCCGTGCCTGGTCCGATCGACTGCCGGGTGTCAGCGGGCTGCCACCAACTGATCCGTGACGGGGCAACTCTGGCGACAAACGTCGATGAAATCCTTGAGGAGCTCGGGCCTCTGTTTGAATCGGTGACCGATACGGCCGGCCGTGAGGTGCGGCACCCAGCCGAACTGCAGCTGGACGAACTTGAGCGGCAAGTGCTCGAGGCGATCGATCAGACCGCCAACGGCGATCGGGCAGCCGATATCAACGCCGTCGGTGATGCCGCTGGCCTCGAGCCGTCACGGCTGCTAGCAACGCTCTCTGCCTTGGAGATCCGCCGACTCATCTGTCGCATCCCCGGCAATCGAGTCGAACGGGTGTAGTGGTTGGCCGAGCCAGTTTCAGGGTTCTCACGCTGGCCCCCTTTTTCTTCCGGGGTGACCAAACGTAGAATCCGACACATGGACACAACGCTTTTTCATCGTGCTGACGAGATTCACGGCCGGCTCCTTCAACTGCGAGACTCTCTTTGACTACGCCGGTCGTACGGCCGCTGCCGCCCGGCTAGAAGAGCGGATGGGTGAAGCCGACTTTTGGAACGATTCTGACAAAGCGCAGGCGACAGTCGCTGAACTCAAGCAGATCAACGCGGTGCTCAAGCCACTCGATGAAACGATCGCAGCGGCGGCTGACCTTGAGGCACTCGGTGAGCTGGTCCGAGAGGATGAGTCACTCGAAGAGGAGTTTCTTGCTGAGGTCGAGCGAGTGGAAAAGCTCGTCGATCAGCTGGAGCTCACCTCACTGTTGTCCGGGCCGCATGACGCCTGCGATGCCCTGATTTCAATCCATGCCAGAGATGGTGGGACCGACGCCAACGACTGGGCCGAGATGCTGCTGCGGATGTACACCGCCTGGGCCAACAAACGCGATCTCGACGTCGAACTGCTCGACCGGCAGGATGACGACGTAGCCGGCATTCAGAACGCCACCATCGCCATTCGTGGCCCCTGGGCCTACGGCTATCTTCGTGGTGAGATGGGCATCCACCGGCTGGTACGAATCAGTCCCTTCAATGCTGAAGGCAAGCGGCAGACCAGCTTTGCGGCGGTCGATGTCTCGCCGGAGATCAGTGACGACGACACCGATATCGAAATCCGTGACGAGGATATTCGGGAAGATGTCTTCCGGGCGAGCGGGGCCGGTGGCCAGCATGTCAACAAGACTTCCAGTGCCATTCGGCTGACCCACTTCCCCTCTGGAATTGTCGTGCAGTGTCAGAGCGAACGCAGCCAGCACAAAAACAGGGCCACAGCGATCAAAATGCTGCGGTCTCGACTGGCCCGGCTGGAAGAGGAAAAACGCGAGGCCGAACAACTGGCGAAATACAAATTGCAGCCTAAGACTGGCTTTGGCTCACAGATTCGCAACTATTTTCTGCATCCAGACCAGCGGGTGAAGGATCAGCGAACCGGTCATTACGTCGGAAATTTCCAGAGCGTTCTCGACGGCAACCTCGATGGTTTTCTCGATGCCTACCTGCGGTGGAAGGCTTCTGATGCCGCACCGGCGGCAGTTGACGAGTAAGCAAACGGCCTGACTGGACGTTTTTTCCCGGGCAGGATAGAGTTCGAATCTGTCAACGACCGTTTTCCACAGGAACCCCATGGCGGAAAAAGAGCAAGCACTCGAAGTCGAAGGCGTCGTCACCCAGGCGCTGGCCAACACTCGGTTTCGGGTCCAGATTCAGGGCGGACACATTGTCAACGCTCACGTGGCCGGCAAAATGCGAAAGAACTTCATCCGGATTGTTCCGGGTGACAAGGTGCGGGTTGAGCTCTCACCCTACGATCTGACCAAAGGCAGAATCACCTTCCGCGAACGGTGATGGGCTGACTGACGAGCTTTTTATCGAAATGCTCGTCAGTCTGTTTCTGGCTTCTCATTGGCAGCCGCCTCTGGTGATGAGGCAGGCAGCTGGCTGGCTGTGGGCTCAACTGCTGGAGCTGCCAGCGGCTCTTCCGATTCGCTCGCGCCTGTTTCACTCGAAGCCAGAGCAGCTTCACCCGATGCCGGCGCGGCAGGATCAGCTTCCCGAACATCCGCTGGCGGCTCCTCTACCCTCTCACCTGAGTTCACTGCCCCGTACTCATGGCCTGCCTCAGCTGCTGCTGCCGCCTGACCGCTCCCGAGGTCAATCTGATCAAGCTTCTGCTCGGCTTCAATTGATTCGGATGGCTTGGGCTTTTTGCCTCGCTTCCGTGTCGTTCCAGCCGGGGCGTCACTTGGTTCGTGGTGGGCATCAAAAAACTGCTTGAGGTCACCAAAAGTCCGCAGCGGCTCGCGACCGGTCTTCATCTCATCGCTGATTGGCTTCGCCGGCTCCCGCCCACGACTTGAGCTATAGACCCGCGGCCCCCGGGGCTGCTCTCGGCGACGTTCACCGCCATGAGACCTCCGTCGCTCACGCCGTTCTCCGTTCGATCGCGGTGCGCCATTCGCTTTCTGCTGAATGGGCTTGGCTCCCTGTTCTCCCTCTTTCCGGCTGTTCCGGGGTCGACCTCGTCCCTGCTCCGTTGGACGTCGCTTCGCCTTCGGGTCGATCATGGTCAGGGCAACACGGCGGCGAGTCTTATCAAGTTCCATCACCCAGACCCGCACCGCCTGCCCAACCACGACGGCAGCATGGGGGTCACGGATGAAACCACTCGACAACTGGCTAATGTGGACCAACCCGCTGTCGTGTAGCCCGATGTCAATGAAGGCCCCGAAGTCAACCACATTGAGAACGCTACCCCGTAGTTCCATTCCGACTTCAAGATCCTCGAATTTCAGCACACCCTGTTTAAACAGCGGCTCTGGCAGGTCTTCACGGGGGTCACGGCCCGGCCGCTTGAACTGTTCCACAATGTCAGCCAACAGCAAGCGACCGACATCGAGCTCATCGGCCACTGCAGCGTGGTCGAGCGTATTGAGTGCAGTGGCAATCTCATCCTGTTTATCACGGTCGCCTAAATCAGTCGCCGCATGTCCGATTTTCTCAAGCAGGCGTTTGGCAACCGGGTAGCTTTCGGGATGAATCCACGTTGCGTCGAGTGGATTGGCCCCGTCGGCAATTTTCAAAAAGCCGACTGCCTGTACATAGGCGGCATCACCGAACCCGGGCACCTCTCGGAACTGCTCCCGTGAGGTAAACGCTCCTTTCGCTGACCGCCAGTCAACGATTCCCCGAGCCACCGCCTGATTCAGCCCGGCCACATACCGCAGCAGTGCTGGGCTGGCAGTGTTCACGTCGACCCCGACGTAGTTCACACAGCCCTCGACCACCTCATCGAGTGAGGCATGCAGATGCCGGGCTTTGACATCATGCTGGTAAAGACCCACTCCGATATTGGCTGGCTCAATTTTCACCAGTTCGGACAACGGGTCGAGCAGCCGGCGGCCTATTGAGACCGCCCCCCGGAAAGCCGCCTCGAATTCAGGCAACTCCTCTCGAGCGTACTGACTGGTGGAGTAGACGATAGCGCCAGCTTCGTTGACGAAAACGTAGGCAACACTCTGTTCCTGAAGATCACCAACCACCAGCTCAGCGAGCAGCGATTCGACCTCACGGCCCGCAGTGCCGTTGCCGACAGCAATAACGTTACAGCCGTGTTCCCGTACCAGTTCGACGATCCGAGTGGCAGCTGCCGCCCGCTGCTCGGCCTTGCCGATGATGTGCAGAATCTCATGGGCAAGTGGCTTGCCACAGGCATCGAGCACGACCGCCTTGCAACCGCTCTTGAAGCCAGGGTCGATCGCCAGCACGATCCTTCCGGTGACGGGTGGCTGCAACAGCAAATTCCGTAGATTCCGAGCAAAGACCGCGATGGCATGTTCTTCCGAGGCATCGGTCATCTCCCGCCGCACCTCGCGCTCGAGACTTGGCAGAATCAGTCGTGTCAGCGCATCACGACAGCAGGCTCTCAGCAGGTCGGCATGCGGGTGGTCCGCCGGCACCAGCAACTCATCGGCGATCGCCTGAATAGTTTCCACCGGTCCCTCAACCCGCACCCGCAAAACCTTGGCCCGCTCGCCACGATTGATCGCCAGCACCCGATGTGGTGGAACTTTCTGAATCTGTTCGTCAAACTCAAAGTAGTCGCGGAAGTGCTTGGCAACCTTCGACTGGGGCTTACCCGGTGTCTCGATTCGCTGACTTCGCAGTCGTCCCTCTGTAAACAAAAGTTTTCGCAGCCGCTGCCGGAGATCTGGCCGCTCACTAAACCAGTCGGCAATGATGTGGCCAACCCCCAGCAGGGCATCGGCAACTGTTGCCACACCTGCATCAGCATCGACGAAGTCAGTGGCCCGCGTCTCGGGCACGACCGCCTGCGAGACACATTCCAGGATCTCCTTCGCTAAAGGCTCGAGCCGCCGCTGCTTTGCTTGTTCGGCCAGCGAGAGCCGTCTGGGCTTGAACGGCAGGTAGATGTCCTCGAGAACCTTGGGGTTTTCGACTGTTTCGATCTGCTGTTGCAACTCGGGGGTCAGTTTGCCCTGTCCCTCGATTGTCCGCAGGATGGTCTGTTTCCGATCGGCTAGCTGGCGGGCTTGGACAATCGCCGCAGCGACCGCACGAACCTGCAACTCATCAAGGCCACCCGTCTGGTCCCGTCGATACCGGGTGATAAAAGGAACGGTATTTCCCTGATCGAGCACTTCGATCACGGCAACAACACCGGCCTCGGGCAAGCCCAGCCGCTTGGAGATTTTCTCCAGGTCAATGACGGCCGTGAAAACCATTGCTTCCCGCCGTTTCAAACCCTGAGCAGCCTTGCCTGATCCTGCCGGAACGGCAACCGGTATCCCGGGCTGCCAAGGCAGACCATCTCCCTCAGCAAAGACCGACAAAACCGACTGCTGGGGATAGCCAAGAGCAGACTCACGAACAGGCAAAAGACGCACTTGCTCGGCAAAAATTGCCGAAACCGTCCTGAAATGTAAGACGGTTTCCCTTCTCTTGTCAAACACTATGCCCCGCCAACCGCCTCCCTGGCCCCCTGGGGGCCGTCCCTGACCTTGACAGCCCCACCAGTGGAGAACTACTCACCCTTCCTGATCCGCTGGCCGACGGCCCATCGACGGGCGGTTTCCCGAAAAAACGGATTGGAGTGCCTGGGCCGATTGTGACGATTTCTTCAGAACCACTCGGCTGGTCCACCAGTCGTGGCATACCCGACTCCCCGTGGAGAATCTGCGGCAATGACATCTGGCCATGCTTCCGACGCTGACGACGGATCCGCGCTATCTTCCGGTCTGCTGGAGAGCGTTCCCCTCCTCGCGATCGACCGGCAGAACGGACCGCTCCAGAAACAGTTTCGCCTGGCGATTGATGAGGTCTGTGAATCGGGTCGGTTTGTCCTCGGGCCTGATGTCGTAGCCTTGGAAAACGAATTGGCTGCCGCTTTGGATGTCCCCCACGTCATCGGCTGTGCCTCAGGCAGCGACGCCCTGCTGTTGGCTTTGATGGCCCTTGGCCTTGAGCCCGGTGATGAAGTGATTTTGCCGAGCTACACCTTTTTCGCAACAGCAAGCGCGGTGACGAGGCTCGGCGGTGTTCCGGTGTTTGCCGACATTGATCCGACGACCTTTCTCATTGACCCCGAGGACGTCGCCCGCCGCATTGGCCCCCGCACCCGGGCAATTATGCCGGTTCATCTTTTCGGCCAGACGGCTGACATGGATGCCCTGCTACCGATTGCGAAGGACGCCAGCCTGCCGGTCATTGAGGATGCTGCTCAGTCGATTCTTTCAACCTGGCACGGACGCTGCACGGGTGGCATCGGCGACATCGGCTGTTTCAGCTTCTATCCCACCAAGAACCTTGGTGCCTTCGGTGATGGCGGATTCCTGACCACCACCCGAGATGATCTAGCTGACTCTTTGAAAAAGCTACGGGTTCATGGCATGGAGCCGCGGTATTACCACGACGTGATCGGCATCAACAGCCGGCTCGACTCGCTTCAGGCAGCGGTGCTGAGGATCAAACTGCCTCACCTTGATGCCTGGACAACCGACCGTGAGCAGAATGCCGCCCGGTACACTGACCTGTTTGCCCGCTGTGGACTGACTGACGTCATCACCCTACCCCAGGCCGATGTCCGCGGCCGACATGTCTGGAACCAGTACGTCATCCGTGTTGCTGATGGCCAGCGCGACGCTCTTCGGTCCCACCTGATCAAGGCAAAGGTTGGTACGGAGATCTACTATCCGGTGCCCCTGCATCTGCAGAAGTGCTTCGCGTATCTCGGCTGGCAGCCAGGTGATCTGCCGGTCACTGAACAGGCGACCCACGAAACGCTGGCTTTACCAATTTTTCCAGAGCTTGAGCCGCAGGAGCAGCTCACCGTAGTCGGTCGGATTGCAGAGTTCTTTGGTCGCTCACCCGCGCCAACTGACATGGCCCGCGCGGAGACAGGCAGCAACGCGATCGCAGCACCAAAACAACTTAGTCGCACCGGCCTCATTGGCCGGGCTGACGACGTGCGATGCTAATTTTACGCGGAAAAGGCCATCCATGGCCCTTTTCCGCTTGAGCGATGCAGTGAACGCCGAGGGTTCACTGCAATCGCTGCCGCCGCATCCTGCAGCGGGTACGCGTCAACACCATCCATGGCCCTTTTCCGCTTGAGCGATGCAGTGAACGCCGAGGGTTCACTGC
>CAZKSP010000007.1:0-27571 GCA_964555385.1 uncultured Chitinophagaceae bacterium | reverse complement strand
AGCCCTGCGGGAGATTACTGCCGGCAGCTAGCCGCTCACCTCGTCAACATCATCGGCCCACGTGTAACCGCGGCGAATCGGAGACGTCCCCATAGGCCCCAATTTGCTCGTTGGCAAAGCCGGTTTCGTCTGCTTCAGCCGCGTGACCGAGCGTTTCATCTACCCGGGCAAGCAGTTGCTCGACGCGATCCGCGTGAGGCCCACGCTCTGACCCGCCGGCAGTTGACTCAAGGTCGGGGTCGGTGGCCCGAAAGCCACCGCCACAGTGCTGGCAGTAGACCCGCCGTCCCAAGAGTCGAACACCGATCCGCAGCATCCGCCCACAAACGGGGCAGCCCTGGTGGTAATAGACCGAGTCGCTCATTGCTTGTTCTCCCGGTTTTCCTCCAGCCACAGCCAAACGATTTCTCCACAGTCCTATCAGTGTCGTATGTGCTTCGCGTGAGCGGCACAAAAGTTGAAAATTCCTCTTCGGCCCCAAACAACTGAAAGAGTGTAAGAACTTCAGCCGCAAACTGGCAACTCCATTCTTGCCGCTGCGGGTTTGCCTTAAAAAACTGCTTTTTTCCGCAAATCCCTCTGGTGGAGCCAATGGCACGCCGGTCACTAACTGTCCGGGAAAGGGCTCTCAGCCCCCCCGACTCCGACGGCCTTGAGACGAGTAAACGTTCGCCTCGGCGACAGCCGAAAACGTCGCAGGCTTTCGGCGTTCCCGTTCACCGCATCCGAACAGCAGCAGATTATTTTCGCAAACGCCTCACCAGCCGACCGCCCCCCCAGCCAATTCATAGAATGATCACCGTTCAGCGGATACTATAGAACTTAGCAATTCTTGTTCCTGCCTGCGGAGGGGTCGGGCATGCAGCGACCGTTGGTGACCGTTCTTATTCTCGCCACTGCCACGCTGGCAAACGGCTGGCTGTTCTTCACAAAAATTCTGCCGACGCTCCAACCGGGAACCCCGCCGGGCTACCAGGCTTTCTACACCACCGGCAGCCAACCCTTGCCGGTCGCTTGGACCATCATCCTCAATGACCGGGCAGTCGGATCAGCCCTAAGCCTCGCCGAGCAGACCGGTGACGGTGGGCTGATCGTCCGGTCAAACCTGCGACTTGAGCACCTGCCGGTCGATGAAATTGTCCCGACCTGGGCTCAGATCTTCATCGGCAACGCGTTGGCAGCCCATCCGACCATCACCCTTGAGGCTGCCGGTCGGATGAAGATTGACCGTTATGGACATTTGCGGCAGTTTCAGTCCGTCGTCCAAGTTCCAAACACGAAGCAGCAGGTGAGGCTTGAAGGATCGATATCAGACAACAATAAAGTTGTTGTCTCTCTGGCGGCGGGCGGGATTCATTATGAAACCGATCGTTATCTGCCCGACAACGTCTCGATAGGTGACGAACTGTCACCGCAGGCAACGATGCCAGGACTTTACCCTGGCCGCACCTGGACCGTGCCGATCTATAGTCCCCTGCGACCAGGCCACAAACCAATGGAAATCCTTCACGCCAAGGTGGAGGGACAAGAGACACTCCACTTCAACGACCAACTGGTCACCACCGATATCGTCAACTATCGCAGTGACATCAGCGATCACCATCCTCCCCGCAGCCGCATGTGGGTCGAACCCCGGGGCCGCGTTCTTAAGCACGAGGCCATGATCCTGGGCTCAAAATTGCAATTTATTCGATGCCCTGATGAAGTCGCCGAGACGATGAGCACGCGGCTTGAAGGCCACGATGATCTGTTTGTCGACTTTTCTCCACTCAATGCCCCTGACCGGTTGCCGGGCCAATCATCTACTCCACTAGCAGGCACTGCCGAGCCTTCAGCAGCAGCCGCAACTAAATGATCACCCAGCCTGCCGGTCGCCCCTTTTCTCTCGACTCATCACGCACCCGGAGCCACCGATGATTGAATTTGGTCATGTCACCCGACGGTATGGCGAGAAGACCGCCGTTGACGACCTCAGCCTTGCCATCCCCCGAGGCGAACTCTTTGCGCTCCTCGGCCCCAACGGAGCGGGCAAGACAACAACCATCAAAATGCTCGTCGGTCTACTTCGTCCCTCGCACGGTCATGTGCGGGTCTGCGGACACGACCTGGTCACTGATTCGCGGGCCGCTCACATGCACCTGGGCTACGTCCCCGACGAGCCTTGTTTGTACGACAAACTCACAGCCCGCGAGTTCCTGCGGTTCATCGCTGACATGTACGGCATTCCCCGACATCTAGCCGCAAAACGAATCGATCGTGAGATTGAATGCTTCGAACTGCAGGAGTTCGCAGATGATCTGGCAGAGAACTATTCGCTCGGCATGAAGCAGCGACTGGTTTTTGCCGCTGCCTTTATCCACGACCCCGAGGTCATCGTGCTGGATGAGCCAATGGTTGGACTCGACCCACGCAGCGTCCGGATCGTCAAGGATTTACTGAAGGCCCGTACCTCCGAAGGCATGACAGTCTTTATGTCGACTCACACGCTGGCAATGGCCGAGGAGATGGCCGACCGGATGGGCATCATGGTTCGAGGCCGTCTGCGGTTCCTCGGCACGGTTGCAGAACTCCGGGAGCAGATGGCGATCGAGTCGACCAGTCTGGAACACCTCTACCTTGAACTCACCTCCTCCCGCACTACTCTGCGAGAGACCACCTTGGCGGGCAACGAATGATGGCTGCCAATAGTGCCTCGACAACTGCCGCCTCACCGATGTCGTTTGAGCAGGAAAGCCGGCTGCTGCTGTGGCTGCGGACGACGACCGCCGGCCACCTGATCGGCACAATGCTGACACAGGCCCGGTTGCGGGTTGTGCTGGTGGTGCTGCTGAGTTTCATCTTCTGGGCCTCGCTGTTTGGGATATTTTTTGAGGCTTTCACTTTTATCGATTCGATGCATGCTGAGGTGATCTCACTCCTCTTCAACGTTTTCTTTTCATCACTGATGGTGATGATGGTCTTTTCGACCGGCATCCTGATGTACGGCGGCCTCTACACCTCAGACGAGGCCAAGTTGCTGCTCACATGCCCACTGCGGCCCGAGGCGATTCATGCCCACAAGTTTCAGGAGGCTCTCTGGTTTTCGAGCTGGGGTTTTGTCCTCCTCGGCAGCCCCATGCTTGTCTCCTACGGCATTGTGCGTGATGCACCATGGACCTTCTTTGTCATGCTGTTGCCGTTCATGGTCTCGTTCGTCGTTATTCCAGCAACCGTCGGCAGCATTCTCTGCATGCTAATTGTGGCTGGACTCCCGCGACTAAGGATCCATGCCATCAGCATCTCGATTGGCATCGTTTCGCTCGGACTCATCTGGACGGTCTGGACAACGCTCCAATCGACCCAGAGCGAGACGATGACGGTCGCCTGGTTTGAGGAGACACTCTCACGGCTGTCCATGACTGAGCAGATGGCCTTGCCCAGTTGGTGGCTGTCGTCCGGTCTGCTTGACAGCAGCATGAGAGGCGAAACACCCGAGCAGGCTTGGGCTAGTACGGTTGAGTCGATGAAGTTTCTCGGCCTTCTCATTGCCAACGCGTTGCTGCTCAACCTGATCGCTGGCTGGGTTGCCCGCTGGTGCTATCGGGCCGGCTACAGTCACCTGCAGGCTGAAATTCCGCAACGCCGGCAGCACAAGATCAGCTGGCTCGACAACCTGCTGGCCCACAGTGGGCCTTGTTGGGGCAGTCCGCTGCGACTGTTGCTGGTCAAGGATCTGCAGATCTTTCGCCGCGACGCCACCCAGTGGTCGCAGTTCATGATCTTTTTCGGACTGCTCGGGCTCTACTTTTTCAATCTCAAGTCATTTAATTACAGCCACGCCTACGCCTCGATCATCGGGTATCTGAACCTTGCCGTCGTGGGGCTTATTCTCTCGACCTTTACGACTCGGTTTGTGTTCCCCTCGATCAGCCTTGAGGGGCGTCGCTTCTGGATCCTCGGCCTGCTGCCGGTCAGCCGTGACCACATCGTCTGGTCGAAGTTTTTGTTTGCCTTCAGTGGTGGGCTGCTGCCGTGTCTCGGGCTGGTCGTGCTAAGCGACTCGATGCTGAACGTACCTCGTAACACCATGCTGATTCATCTCTTCTGCTGCAGCATGCTCTGTAGTGGACTCTCAGGTATCGCAGTCGGCCTCGGTGCCTGCATGCCCGACCTCCGCGAGTCTTCCCCGGCCAAGATCGCCGCCGGCTTTGGTGGCACGCTCAGCCTCGTGCTCAGTGCGTTATTTATCATTGCGGTGGTCATGACGACCGCCCTGCCAAGTCATTTGAACCTGCTGCGGCGTTCGATGGGGCAGATGCCGGATGAAAATTTTCTCGGTTTCGTCAGCAGCGGTTTTGGGATCGTCACCAGTCTTGGGATTGTGGTGGTCCTGGGACTGGCGGCGACCTTCGTACCACTCGTATTTGGCGTGCGGGCCTTTCGCCGGTTGGAGCCGTGACTTTTGGCTGGAAATATCGCTGCCAAAATGCCTCTGGGTGGCATTGTTTCCCCAAGCCTCCCTGATTGTCAGCAGTGGCCCAGCGGGACGGACGGTCTATCCTTAAGAAGATTTGTTTTCCGTTGAAACCACAGAAATTTCCCACCTGAAACCAATGCTTCGCTCGTCCATTCACCGCCGTTCGCATCACACAGAGCCTGATATGCGTGAGGCCGCTCCGCAGCACCCGCGGATTGGGGCGGTGCAGTATCTCAACACCCGGCCGCTGATCTACGGACTGGGCGGTGAACTGATTTTCGACCTTCCCAGCAGGCTGGCAGACCGTCTCGCCCAGGGTGACCTTGATGTCGGGCTGATCCCCTCAATTGAACTTTTTCACGGAATGGCCCACGCTGGACAAGCCGTTGGCCGGGCTGGTTACCAGATCATCTCCCGGGCCTGCATCGCCTGCCGAGGGCCGGTGATGAGCGTTCGCCTGTTCTTTCGCACCCGCCCTGAACGGGTCCGCACGCTCGCCGTTGACGAAGGCTCACGAACGAGTGTCGCCCTCTGCCGAATCTTGTTGGCTCAGCGGTATGGGCTGGCCCCCAGCCTGGAGACGCTTCCACTGAATGCAACCATCGACCAGACATCTGCCGATGCGGTACTGCTGATCGGCGACCGGGCCATCGGCCCGACTGACGGAGGGTTCCAGGCCGTCTGGGATCTGGGCGATGAATGGTTCCGATCGACTGGCCTCCCATTCGTGTTTGCAGTCTGGGCGGCTCGGCCGGGACTTGACGCCACTCGGGTAGGCCAACTGCTAGATGCCGCCAGAGACCGGGGCGGGGCCAATTTGGCAGCCATTGCTGCCGCTGAAGCCGCTAGCTACGGCCTCACAGTGCCGCAATGCCTCGACTACCTCTCAGACAATCTGCATTATGATCTGGGCCCACAGGAAAAGCGGGCCCTCCAGTTGTTCTACCGCGAAGCTCATCAACTCGGCTTTGCTCCAGCCGGTCTTAATCTCAACGCTGCCTTTCCTGCCTCAACTCCTCTCGCCCCCGGTTCTGTCTGATGGATGCCCAACTCACGCAGGTTCTTGATGGCGTTGCCGCCGGAACCCGTCTTGAAACTGCCGATGCAGTGCGATTGCTTGAGTCGCACGACTTGGCGCGTATCGGTCAGGCAGCCCATGCGGTGACGCAGCGGCTTCATCCCGAGCCCTACCGCACGTACAACATCGATCGGAACATCAACTACACCAACATCTGCACAGCGGTCTGCGACTTTTGTGCCTTCTACCGCGGCCCGAAGCACCCTGAAGGCTATGTGCTCGACCGCGAAGTACTCCTCAAAAAAATTGAGGAGACAGTTGCGATTGGCGGCGATCAGATTCTGATGCAAGGCGGCTTGCATCCGACGCTGACTCTGGAGTGGTACGAAGATCTGTTACGCGATATCAAGTCGCACTTTCCTGAGATTAACGTTCACGGCTTTTCTCCGCCGGAGATCTACCATCTCACCAAGGTCGCCAAGCGACCCCTTCAGGAAGTACTCGAGCGGCTGGCAGCTGCTGGCCTCGGTTCGCTTCCCGGGGGCGGGGGCGAAATTCTGGTTGATCGCGTACGGCAGGCGATGACCCGCGGCAAGGTGCTGACCGACGACTGGCTCGAGGTGCATCGCCAATGGCATGCCCTGGGCGGCAAGAGCACCGCCACCATGATGTTTGGCCACATCGAAACCCTGGCCGAGCGAATCGAGCACCTCGACCGGTTACGGGAACTTCAGGACGAGACCGGAGGCTTCACCGCTTTCATCTGCTGGTCGTTCCAGCCCGACAACACCGAGATGGACAATATCCCGCCAGCAGGCTCATTTGAATACCTCAAGACCCAGGCGGTGGCCCGGCTCTATCTCGACAACTTCCCCAACATCCAGTCCAGTTGGGTGACGCAGGGCCGAGAGATAGGCCAGCTGGCCCTGCTGTTTGGGGCCAACGACATGGGCAGCCTGATGCTTGAGGAGAACGTGGTGAGTGCCGCGGGTACAGTCCACCATCTCACCCTCGAGGAAATGCGGTCTGCCATCTCTGAGCTGGGCTGGATTCCGCGGCGGCGGAACGTCTTTTATGAACTATTCGAAGACGATGAGTCAGTCGACGTGTCCACTTCTGTCATGCCATCAGGCATGCAACTACCGGTGCTGGCATCTTCACCGTGAATGGCCAATGTTCCCCGGCCTCAACCTTGGATGGTCGTCGCTCACTCATCCTGAGAGCCCGCTGGCTGTTGCCTGAAAGCAGCCAGGCGATTGAGCACGCCTGGCTGAGGTGCGATCGTGGCCGGGTGACAGGTATCGGCTCCGGTCGACCGCCAGCCGCTGAACGCTTCCGGCAAATCGATCTCGGCGACGCTGTCATCACCCCGGGTCTCATCAACGCCCACACGCACCTTGAATTTTCCGCTCTCGATGAACCTTTTCGAACCAATGGCGGACTGGCTGCCTGGATTGAACGAGTGGTTGCGTGGCGTCGGCAGCAACTGGTGACCAGAAATGGAGAGCGACTGTCGGCAATTCGTCGTGGCCTGCAGGAATCGGCCGCAGACGGGGTGGTAGCGATAGGGGAAATCGCTACCGACTGTGTTCCTGCCGCCATCCTCAGCCAAGGCCCCCGACTGCGGGTCTTCAAGGAACTGTTGGGGCTGGGACCGATGCAGGCCGGCCGTCCCCCCCACCATGTCACCGTCGCTCTTCGGGATGCCCAACGCCTTTCCCGGGCAGGCATTGCCATCGGGCTATCTCCTCACGCCCCTTACTCAACCCAGTGGCCGCTGGGGCAGTTGGCCCTTCGGGCAGCTCGACAACTGCGGCAACTGGTCCGTAGCCAAACTGGTGATGATCAAACATTAATCCCGCTGGCGATGCACCTGGCCGAGTCGGCGGACGAGGACAGCCTGCTGACGGACCAGACTGGCCCATTCCGAGACCTTTTCCAGCGGCTGGGCGTCTGGCCCAAGCAGCCGCCAGAACTGGCAAAGACTGCTCACTGGGTCTCATTGCTAGCGCGGGCAGATCGTGGGCTGGTTGTCCACGGCACCCACCTGCCGGATGATCCCATCGCGATGGCCCGATTGAGGCGGCACCGGCATCGGCTGGCAGTTGCCGTCTGTCCGCGGACGACCCTGGCTCTGGCCGGTCGGCTACCACCGGTCGCGGCCTTTCAAGCAGCGGGGCTACGGATCTGCCTGGGGACCGATGGTCGAGGGTCGACGCCCGACCTTTCGCTGCGAGCCGAAGCGCGGTGCCTGATTGAGGCTGGTGCCGTGTCTCCCGCTGAGGCCCTGGGAATGGTAACCCGCAACGCTGCTTGGGCCCTCGGCTTTGAACGCAAGACGGGCCAGATTGCTGTCGGCCGACCGGCTGACATGGTGGTCCTGCGGCCTGGTAAAGCACCATCGACCGCAGAGGCCGCCACGGCTGCCATCTTTGCCGCCGACACCGAGGTGGTTGCCACCTTGCGTGGTGGCCGGCTGATCGCCGGCAGACTCACTTCCTGAGAGGTTAGAGACGGCAGTTGGCAATCTGGGTTTCGATGATGGCCGAGGCACCAATCGCCTCGAGCCGCTCCATAATGCCGTGCGACTCTTTCCGACGAACCATCGCCCGGACCGAGCACCAGTCGGAATCCTCGAGCGAACTGACGGTCGGCGAGTTGAAGCCAGGCGTGATCGTCTCAGCCTCAGCCAGCCGGCTGCGGGGCACGTTGTATTCCAGCAGCGACCAGCTGCGGGCGATCACCACGCCCTCGAGCCGCCTCACGATTCGGTCGGCCATATCGGGATCGACCACGCTGGAATTCTGCACCAGCACCGTTTCGTACCGGCCAATTTCCTCAAGCACCCGAAGCCGATTGGCGGCAAGGGTGCTGCCGGTCTCGACCAGATCAACGACGGCATCGGCCACGCCGAGGGCAACCATGATCTCGACGCTCCCAGAGAGCTCGACCAGGTGCACTTCAACGCCATGCCGGGCCAGCCAGTCGCGGGTGATCTGGGGGAAACTGGTGGCAACACGCTTGCCCTGAAGGCTCTTGGGCGAGGCAATATCGGCATCGTCCGGCACGCAGAGGGCAAGCCGGCAGGAACCAACCCCGAGCGAGAGCCGCTCGACGAGTTCTACGCCTCCTTCCGCAACCAGGTCACCCCCTGTGATCCCAAGGTCGATCGCCCCCTCAGCCGTGAGGACGGGGATGTCATCTGTCCGGAGGAAGACAATCTCCAGCGGTATGTCGCGGCAGCGAGCAAACAGTGATCGCTCAATTCGTCGGAACGATAATCCGGCATCGTGCAGCAGGTTGCTCACCACCTCGGAGAGCCGGCCCTTGCTCGGAATACCAATACGCAACAGCCGCTCAGGAGCACTCTGGGAGGAATCGGTCATCAGGATTACTTCTGTCGTGTAAGGGAATTCGTAGCCGAAAAAGCGGCTTGGGCGACTGCAGCCTCTTTAGGAAGGCTCGCTGGTCTGACGTGAGGCTTTCTCGTCGAGTCCGGACACACCAAACCGTCCGGCAAGAGTCTCTTCCACCTGACGCAGGGACAGGTCACGGGCCGCAAGCAGCACGAGGACGTGGTAGAGCAGATCCGCAGCTTCGGCGACAACCCGGTCGTCGGTCTCTGCCGCAGCTGCCTGCACAAGCTCCTCGGCCTCTTCGGTGACTTTTCCGGCAATCTTGGGCACCCCGCCAGCCAGCAGCCGGGCAGTGTAGGATCGCTCAGACTCGGTGGCCTTCCGGGCATTGATCACGCCTTCCAGCTCATCCAGAACGGTACCCAGTCTGGGATTCATCCACCAGCCTCCAGATCATTCACGTGCGACCGTCCGGGCTGACCGCCAGCCCACGATCCTACTTTAACAAACTCCCTGATCGTTCCCGACCCCCGGCCCTACGATGCCCGTCAACGCCCCAAATCTGGACGCCGATTGCCTGATTCTGACCGGACCCACAGCATCCGGGAAGACCGCCGTGGCCCTGCGGATGGCACAACGGCTCGACGCCGAAATCCTCAGTGTCGATTCGGTCTCGGTCTATCGCGGCCTCGACATCGGGGCGGCCAAGCCGACTGCCGCGGAGCGGGCCAGGGTGCCGCACCATCTGATCGATCTGATCGAACCGGCGACCCAGTTTTCCGTCGCTGATTGGCTGACCGCAGCAGCGACTGCCGTAGCCGACTGCCGGCGACGAGGCAAACGCATTCTCCTGGTTGGCGGCACGCCGCTTTATCTGCGGTGTCTGCGGGACGGCCTCGATGACCTGCCTCCCAGTGACCCGGCAATTCGAGCCCGACTGCTGGCCGAGGCAGAAGCCGGCGGCGGTCCGTCGCTCTACCGGCGGCTGGTTGCCCGCGGCCCGACGATGGCCGACTCCATCCATCCCCACGACACCAAGCGGATCATCCGCGGACTCGAGATTCTCGAGGCTGCGGGATCGCTGCCGGACCGGTCCTGGGGCTCATCGGCTGCCGAAAATCGGCCCAGGTTCCCCTGCCCGCTGTTGGTGCTCGACCTGCCCCGCCGGCTGCTGGCCGAACGGATTCAGAGGCGGGCCGAGACCATGTTCGCGGAAGGACTACTTGAGGAGACGAGGGCCGCCGTCGCTGCCGGCGGCATCGGTCCGACCGCTGCCCAGGCCGCTGGTTATGCCGAAGCCCTGGCCTGCCTGCGGGGCGAATTGACAAAAGCCGAGGCAATTGCCCGAACCGCCCGACGCACCCGGCAACTGGCCAAGCGGCAACGCACCTGGCTGCGGAGCTTCCCCGACGCAGTCTGGATCAGTGGCTAGCGGCTTTGCCCCGGCGAGACGTTCTGCGAGGTGTCCAGCGCACCCCCAGCAATCCGCTCGGTCTGCTAGCACGAGCGGTGCTAGCACATCATCTTGTGGTGCCAGCGTTGCATCACCACAAAATGAAAAAAATCCTTGTCTTGCGTCGTTGGGGGCTTACTTTCTCGCCGTTCGCTTCGGGACCGCCGCTCAAGGATGAGCGGCACGAATGCGGACACGTTGCTGGAGAAAGGGATTTTCATGGCAGCCAAGCCGGTAATCGGGATCAACATGGACTACCGCCCCAGCCGCAAAGAACATGCGGCACTCTCGTTCGTGGCGGCAGGTTACTACGACAATGTCATCCAGTCCGGAGGCATTCCGGTAGTGCTGCCACCGCTTGAGGATGAGGACGACCTGATGCGGATCCTCGACACGCTCGACGGTGTGGTGCTGGTCGGAGGAGCCGACCTCGACCCCCGCCGGGACGGCTACATGCCTCACCCGGCAGTCCGGGCGATGGATGAGCGGCGAGAAGACTTCGACCGGATGCTGGCAAAGCATGTCTGTGCCAGGCATCTGCCGGTTCTCGCCGTTGGGAGCGGGATGCAACTGCTGAACATCACTGAAGGGGGCACACTGTTCCTCCATCTGCCCGAAGACCTGCCGCAGGCGATTCCTCACAAAGACATGCTTGATCCAGCCCACCGGCATGGCCTGCTTGTCGAGCCAAACTCAGCCATGGAGCGGGTCTACGGTGATGGTGAAATTCGCGTCAACAGCATGCATCACATGGCGATTGATGATCTCGCCCCTGGTTTCCGGGTGACGGCCCGGTCCCCCGACGGCGTCATCGAGGCAATCGAGAGTGAAATCGAAGGCTGGTTCGCCATTGGCACTCAGTTTCATCCCGAAGCTGAAACCGCATCGGCCCTCGACGCCAAGATCTTCGAGGAATTCGTCGTCGGCATCACCGGTGAGGTGCCGGCCTTGCGGTTGGTGGCCTAACGCCCCCAGCCAAGACGGCAACACGTTCGAGCAGCCCGCCGTCACCCTGCGGGGAGACGGCGGGCTTTTTTACAGCCAGCGACGACAGACAACCGACACGCCCGTCGTAATCGCTGCAACCCGACTGGAAAAACACCTGCAAGCCTGAGTCCTCCCGGCGAACGGGTGATTTCGACGGTACCATGTGCAACATCTCGCGGTCGTGCCCTCCATCCAACTCCCAGGCCCGGTCGATACCGAAACCGGTGTCCGACCGCCCCGGGTGAGTCGGGTCGGGCTCCGCGGGAGACGGACCGGCGTGTCAGCAACATTTGAAGACCACGACGCATGGCGAGCACTGTTCGAAGGGCGGCAGCCAGCTCCGGGAGACCTACTGGGCCCTCGACCGGTCAGTGGACGAGCGGACCTGAAACGGGTCCGCGCCTTTCTCCCGCATGCCGGCCAGGCCTGGCTGGTTGGACTGCAGGGTCCGGCCGCTGGACGACCACAGCCGATGCGTCGCACCCACGCCGCCGGACTCTACGAGGCCTACACAACCAGCGGCATCGCCGCGGACTACCAACTGCGGGTCCATGATCCTGATCGTGGAACCCGTGACATCCACGACCCCTATGCCTTTCCCACCATGCTGACCGACTACGACCTTCATCTGCTCGGCGAGGGCCGCCACTGGAAGAGCTACGAGAAACTCGGGGCTCAGTTGCGGGAGGTCGATGGCGTCTCCGGCGTCAACTTTGCTGTCTGGGCTCCCAACGCCGCCGCAGTCAGCGTCGTAGGTGACTTCAACAACTGGGATGGCCGCATCCATCAGATGCACAAGCGGATTCCCTCCGGCGTCTGGGAGTTGTTCCTACCTGGGATTCAGCCGGGAGCTGCGTACAAGTACCGAGTGCAGTCAAACGAAGGGATAGTTGACCGGGCCGATCCCTACGGTGTTGCTGCCGAGGTGCCCCCTCGAACCGCCTCACGTGTGGCCGATCTGGCAGCCTATGCCTGGGGCGATGCCAACTGGATGGACCGTCGTCGCCATCGCGACTGGCTGGCTGAACCGATCTCGATCTACGAAGTCCATCTCGGCAGCTGGCGCCGGCCCGGAGACGACCCGACTCGCTGGCTGACCTACGCCGACCTCCAGCAGGAACTGGTCCCCTACTGCATCGAGATGGGCTTCACTCATGTCGAGTTCCTGCCACCGACCGAACACCCGCTGTCGGCCAGCTGGGGCTATCAGACGATCGGCATGTTTGCCGCCACCAGCCGGTTTGGTGGGCCAGAGGACCTGATGGCACTGATCGACAGCCTTCATCAGGCAGGCATCGGGGTAATCATCGACTGGGTGCCAGCCCATTTCCCCAAGGACGGCCACGGACTGCGGCGGTTCGATGGCACCGCCCTCTACGAACACGAAGACCCCCGCCTCGGCGAGCATCCTGACTGGGGCACGCTCATCTTCAACTACGGCCGTAATGAGGTGGCCAACTACCTGATCAGTTCGGCCCTGTTTTGGCTGGACCGCTACCACATCGACGGGCTCCGGGTCGACGCGGTTGCCTCAATGCTCTACCTCGACTACAGCCGTCAGGAAGGGGAGTGGCTGCCGAACTGCTTTGGGGGTCGTGAAAATCTCGAGGCGATCGAGTTTCTGAAGCAGTTCAACATTCAGGTCCACCACCACTTTCCCGGTGTGCTAACCATTGCCGAAGAGTCGACTGCTTGGCCCGGTGTATCACGGCCAACTTATACCGGCGGCCTCGGCTTCAGCCTGAAGTGGAACATGGGCTGGATGAACGACACCCTGCGGTATATGCGGCACGATCCGATCCACCGCAAGTATCACCATGATGAGCTGACCTTCAGCCTGATCTATGCCTTCCACGAAAACTTTGTCTTGCCGCTTTCGCACGACGAGGTCGTACACGGCAAGGGCTCGCTGCTGGATCAGATGCCGGGAGACCATTGGCAGAAGTTTGCCAACCTGCGACTGCTGTATGCGATGATGTGGTGCCACCCAGGCAAGAAACTACTTTTCATGGGCAGCGAATTTGGGCAGTGGCAGGAATGGAACTTTGACGAAAGCCTCCATTGGCACCTGCTGCAGTGGGACAGCCACCGGGGTGTGTCTCGAGCTGTGGCCGACCTCAATCAACTGCTGCAGCACGAGGCGGCCCTGCACACCGTCGATTTTGAGGGCAGCGGGTTTGAATGGATTGACTGCCACAACTGGCAGGAGAGCGTCCTCGCCTTTGTTCGTCGGGGCAGGGAGCCGAATGAATTCGTTGTGGTGGTCTGTAACTTCACCCCGGTGCCGCGGCCCGGCTATCGGTTAGGTGTGCCGGCCGCGGGAAGCTACGCCGAGAAGTTCAACAGCGACGCCGCCCGCTATGGCGGCAGTGATGTGGTCAATCTGCTGCCGCTGGCCAGCCAGCCGGTGCCACACCACGGCCGCGAGCACTCGATTGTGCTGACCGTGCCGCCTCTGGCTGCAGTCGTGCTCGGCCCCGCGAACTGACGCCGAAGTGAGAGCCATTGCGAAGGATGAACCCAACCTCACGCTGCTACCGCATCTGCCGAGGCTCGCGGTTCCAGGTCAAACCTGCGGAGGCCTCAAGCCCCTCAATCCAGTTACGAAAGACATCGGCAAAGGCCTCTTGAGCCACCATCGCCACCCGCTGCGGTTCGCCTCGGGAACTGGCAAAGCGGGTTCGTAATTCGGCCTCGTCAGGTTCTGACGTAATCACCCGCAGGGCGTAACAGATCGTTTGGGGCTCGTTGAAGGCCGATGTGCTCATCCCGGCCGGGGTCGCAAAGACCGCCTGCATGAAGGCTTCACCAGGAAAGACCAGGTCTTTGGGCTGCGATATTCTTGGAGGTGCCCCGAAGCCCGCCGATCCCTGGGTCAGCCAGGTAAATGGGCCGACGGTCCGGACCGCCTCGGCCTGCTCTTTGCCAACCGTCTCAGGCAGGCTTCGCTCAGCCGCTGCTGCAGCAATCTCGGCCGCCCGCTGCTGTGCCAGCGGCCGGGCCTCGACAATTCTCCAGGCCTTTTCGACAGTTTCACGGGCCTCGGCAAAGCTGGGGACCCGCTCCTCCTGCTCAGCCTGCTTCCAGGAAAAATAGCGGTTACCCTCGGCATCCCTTGAGGTGATTGGCCTCAGGGCGATGCTGCCCTCGGCAAAGATCATTTCAAGCCACCGCTGCTGCCGAATGCCGAAGCGGCTACCAGGATCGGGAACAAACTCGAAGCTGCCGCCAATCCCCCCTGCTTCCGCAGCGGCCGGCGCCGCGATCCAGTCGGATTGTTCAGCAACCAGCCCCTGCTTTTCGGCAATCTTTTCGAGATCGGGGGCGACCGGTTCGGGCTGCCCGCTGTCGCCCCGAGCCTGCCAGACTGCCCGGTCCTCAGCGTAGGCTGTCAGGTCGCCTGCGAGGGCAGAAAAGATCGCGTCGATCGTAGCCGTCGCCCGCTCACGGGTAAGTTGCTGGCGAATCTGATCAGCCACTTCCTCGAGCGGCCGCAGGTTCATCTCGGGCTCGGCAGGTTCAGCTGGCGTCTGTGCTGGTTCTGTGGCCTTCGCATCAGCCGTTTCCTCAGCAGCATCGGCTGATTTTTCATTCTTTCCTGAATCTGCAGCGGGCTCGCTCGGAGGCTCGGTTGCCGGCCCATTCGAATCGGCCGTGTCGTCAGCAAGGAGGGAGACTGGCTTCACGCGGAGCTGTCGCCGCATCTCACTGCTCGTTTCTGCATTCGGCTCCGCAGCCGGGGGTGCCTCTGACGTTGGCTCAGGAGCCGGGCTGGCGTCGGGCTGTTTTGCCGGAGCGGCATCGGCATCTACCGGCTTTTCAACTGCTGGGGTGCTCTCGGCGGCGGGTGGGTCCGACGGCTGTTCGGCAGACGCGGGCTTCTCCGCTGGCGGTGGTGCCGGCGCTCGGAAGCGGGTCTCCTTATTTTCCTCGTAGAAGGCCTTCACGTCCTCGTCGGTGATTGTTTTGGCCGCTTCTTCCTCGAACTTTTTGCGGTCAGCCTTGAGGGCCGCATAGCGAATGCGAAATGGCTCCTTGAAACCAGGATCAGGACTGCGGGCCACTGGCAAATCGTCCTTGTACCGATCAAAAAATACCCGGAGTTCCGCCTCGTTCGGAGGATCGACCGAAACAGCCAGATCCTCAACAGCCACCGGATAGGCCTCCACTGTCACCGCCTGCTCGAGCCGCTTGTAGAAATCCCACGACCAACCCGGCGGGTCGCCCGAGAATCCGGTCTGGAACAGCAGCAGCATGTTCCGGGCCGTGAGGGCGGTCCGAAGCGAGCCGAACAGGTCAGCAGCTACAACCGGGGCACGACCATATCGCAGCCCGGCAATGATCTGGTCGAACTGATCCTGCCGAACCATGTTGTTGGTCCAGACCGCCAGAAACTCGTTGACCGCGGTATTGCTGACCGTGAGGCCGATTTCCTCTGCCTGCCGGGCCAACAGGAGTTCGCGAACGATCAGCTCCTCCCCCTCAGGAAATGACGGCAATTGCGAGGCGTCCCGGCCGGCAACGGCCGCCGCCTCCATCAAGAACCGGTTAGTCAGCGTCCGCATTGCCACGGCCCGGTCAAGCTGCCCTTCGCGAAGCTCACCCCCCTTCCAGGCGACCACAACCGGGTCGGCTGAGCCCGGCCCACCGCTCATCTGGAGGAACGGCGGCAGCACAAAAAAGGCCAACATCGCCAGAACAGCGACCGCCACAAGCATGGATCGCTGGTATTTGCGGAAGAAATTGAAGGACCCGGCCATGAAACCGCCTGTTCGCACGCGCCACGGGGCGGGAAAGCACCGAGGCTTGACAAGGAGAGAGAGGGGAGGGTAACGCTGGAGACCACCGGTCAGGCCGCAGATTGTAGCGGCACACGTCAGGGTGCCAATCCCGATCTTCGTGATGGCCGGAACTCGCACTCCCTCGAATGGCTCAACGCGATGGCCAAGAAAACCGCCAAACGGGCTCGCAGCACCAGCCGCACCTCCAGCCAATCAGCCCCCCGGGGCGACTATGACCTGGTCATCGTCGAAAGCCCGGCAAAGGCCAAGACAATCGAGAAATACCTCGGTCCGGGGTTCGTCGTGAAGGCCTCGGTCGGCCACATTCGCGACCTGCCTAGCCGGGCGCCGAAGGGGACCAAACAGCTGGTTCCCGGCGTCGATCTGGAGCACGATTTTGCCCCGACGTACGAGGTCGACACGGCCAAAAAGAAGACCGTCACCGAGCTCCGCCGGCTGGCCAAGGGAGCCCGCGACATCTGGTTCGCCACCGACCTCGACCGGGAGGGCGAGGCAATTGCCTGGCATTTGGCCGAGGAACTGAAGGTGAACCCGACCGAGGCGAAGCGGGTCACGTTCGACGCCATCACCAAGTCAGAGGTTCAGCGGGCCTTCGAACACCCCCGGGCGATTAACATGCCGCGGGTCGAGGCTCAGCAGGCCCGACGGATCGTCGACCGTATCGTTGGCTACCGGGTCTCACCCATCCTCTGGCGGAAGGTTGCCTCCGGGCTCAGCGCCGGCCGGGTGCAGAGTGTGGCCGCTCGGCTCGTGGTCGAACGAGAACTGGAGATCCGTGCCTTCACCCCCGATGAGTCCTGGGAGATCCAGGGGAACCTCTGCTTCGATGTCGCCTCTGCAGCAGGACTGTGCCTTGAATGGAACGAGTTCATGGCCCGGCGGGATGAACGCGGCAAGCCGCCAATCGTCCGCGAGCGGATGGCCTGGTTGGCTGACCACCGTAGCCTGTCGGCCGAACTGGTCGAGGTAGGGGGCAAACCCCTGAAGATCGAAGCCGACAAATCGTCTGCCGCCGATCTGGTCGACACGGCTGCGGCTGCTGCGGAGGCTGCCGGCCTGCTGGACCTGACGATTGACCGTCAGGAAAATCCCGACGGCAAAGGGCGGGCCCGCAACACCGCGCGGATCAGCGGCCAGCCTGATCCAGCGGCCCGCTACACCGTCGAATCGATCGACGTCAGTCGCACCCGATCGCGGCCCTACCCGCCCTTCATCACCAGCACGCTGCAGCAGGCAGCCAGCAACCGGCTAGGGATGTCGACCGACCGGACCATGCGGGTGGCCCAGCAACTCTATGAGGGCATCGACCTGCCAGGCGAGGGCCGTGTCGGCCTGATTACCTACATGCGAACCGACTCGACCAATCTCTCCAAGGAAGCGATTGGGATGGCCCGCCGCTACCTCGAGGAGAAGCTCGGCAAGGAGTACCTGCCTGAAAAACCGAGGTTCTACTCAAGTACGAACCAAAGCGCGCAGGAAGCCCATGAGGCGATTCGTCCCACCGATCCGTTCCGCGACCCCGATGCCGTGGCATCTGCCCTCACTGACGAGCAATTACGGCTCTACCGGCTCATCTGGCAGTCGTTCCTGGGCTGTCAGGCGACCGATGCTGAGTGGGATTCAACCTCCGTGCGAATGCGACGATCCGATCGAGATACCGGCGCGGTCTTCAAGGCCCACGGCCGAGTGCTGCGATTTGACGGCTGCCTGCGGCTCACTGGTGTACCCAAAGGAGACGGCGACCAGGTACTGCCCGACTTCGACAAGGGGACTGAACTGGCCCCGTTCGCGATTGACCCGCGGCAGAAATTTCAGTCCCCACCGCCGCGGTACAGCGAGGCCTCGCTGGTCAAGAAGCTGGAGGAAGAGGGAATCGGTCGGCCATCGACCTACGCCAGCATCATCAACGTGATCGAGAACCGCGGCTACGTCGAGCAGCGGGAACGGCGGTTCTACGCCACCGCCCTCGGCGAGGCAGTGACCGAGTTCCTTGAGGAGGGATTTGAAAACCAGTTCATCGAGGTCGGCTACACCCGTGAAATCGAGCAGGAACTCGACCAAGTGGCCCAGGGCAGCAAGCCCTGGACGGAAATGCTGCGCGAGTTCTACGACGAGCTGTTGCCGAAGCTGGAGTTCGCCGACCAGCTCAAGCACAAAAAGGCAGAATCGTTTCCCTCGGAATATGCCTGCCCGCAGTGTCAGCGGCGACTTGAGTACCGACTTGGCCGTACCGGCCGGTTCCTCTCCTGCAGCGGCTACAACGAAAAGACACTGGTCGAGCCACCACCCCCGAAGAAACCGGCCAAGGGGAAGAAGCCCAGGGCCCGCAAGCCGAAGGAGGTGCCGGCCTGTACCTACGCCATGCCAGTCGACCGCGACGGCCGTCCGCTGCTGCCGGAACAGATCGACCTGCTCTCGCCGGCTGGTGTGCCGATGGTGAAGAAGACCGGCCGCTATGGCGACTTTCTGGTGGAGGATCGCCCCCCACCAAAGAAGACCGGCAAGAAGTCGGGCGAGGACAACACCGAGTCAGCGCCCTTCATTCTCAATATCGACAAGCAGGGAAAAATCAAGTTTCCCGCCCCGCCGCCAATTGTGACCGACATTCCCTGCCCCAAGTGCGGCGATGTCATGAACCTGCGTGACGGCAAGCGGGGGCCTTGGCTGGGCTGCCGAGCCTTTCCCAAGTGCCGGGGCCGGGCCGCCTTCACGAAATTGCCCGAAGCAGAACAGCAAGAACTGAAACAGCAATTGGCCGATCACCTCAAGGGACAGCAAGAGCTGGTACTCACCCGGCGGGATCAGCAGACCCGGGTTGACGACGGCACCCCGGTGTCCGATCTGACCATCGAAGGCGGCGTAGCCGAACTGGCAAAGTTCACTGGCTGACGCTGCGGGCGGCAGCGACAGCAGACCATGGATAACGTCTGCCGCCAGCCCGAGGACAGCGTTGCGTGGCCCCCGCCTTGCGGCTTTTGATCAGGCGCTGAGCGGAACGGAAATCAGGGAAGCCCGAGGCGTGAGCCGAGGGAATGCGTGTCTGGGTTCAAAAAACGTGGTTTCCCTCAGCTTGCGCTTCGGGCTTCAAAGCATGAGCCTTTTCTCACTGGTGCTGGTGCTGCCGCTCCATCAAAACTTGCGGCAAGACGGAGAGTCATATGGTGCTCAGTCGATTGCTGCGCAACTTGTGTGCCGAACAGGATTGCCGTGGATGGCTTTTTCCACGGACAGTTAGGTCCAGGGCATATCGCGGTCGTACGTGGGCGGCATCTCGTCGACCGCCACGGCGTGGGCAGTGGCGTGGGTGCGGCAGTGCGAGATGCTCACCAGCACCCCAGTGATACCCATGCGTTCGGCCAGATCCTGAGTGCCACCGGCCAGCGTCACTGTCGGTCGACCGCTTGCGCCATTGAGCACCTCAATATCCCGCCAGCTGATGCCCTGCCGCCAGCCAGTTCCGAGCGCCTTGAGAATCGCCTCCTTCGCCGACCAGCGGCCCGCAAAGTGCTGCATCGCCATCCGCCGGCTGCGGCAGTAGTCAATCTCCCGCGGCGTGTAGACCCGCTGCACGAAGAGTTCGCCGTGCCGCTCGATCATCTGGCCAATCCGCAGGCACTCGGTGATGTCGGTGCCGACGCCAAGCACATTCATCGCCGCCGTTCCTCCTGCCGCCGGCTCAGCCCGCAGGCCGACCGGGCACGGTCAAGCACCTCGGCCGCCGCGTGCCGCGCCCGCTCGGCTCCAGCGGCCAGGATGGCATCGGTCTTTTCCGGGTCAGCCTCCAGCTCAGCCCGCCGCTGCCGGGCCTCAGCAAAGTAATCGGCAGCCGCAGCAACCAGAGCCTTCTTCACCTCGCCATAGCCAAAACCGCCCTGCCGGTAACGGTCGGCCATTGCGGCCACGTCTGTAGGAGGGGCCAACAGGGCGAAAAGCTCATAGAGATGGTCGCCCTCGGGCTCCTTGGCCGCTTCCATGGGCCGCGAGTCGGTGGTGATCCGCATGATTTTTTTCTTCTGTGGGGCCAGCTCCTCGAAGACCTCGATGGTGTTTTCGTAGCTCTTCGACATCTTCTGGCCATCAGTACCGGGCACCTTGGCTCCCCCTTCAACCAGCCGGGGCTTGGGCAGCCGAAAGACCTCACCGTAGAGATGGTTGAAGGTGCCGGCAAGGTCGCGGCAGACCTCGATGTGCTGCACCTGATCCTCGCCCACCGGCACAATGTCGGCGTCGTAGGCGAGGATGTCAGCCGCCATCAGTACCGGATAGGTGAACAGCCCGGCGTCGGCCGGCAGGCCCCGGTTTTTTTTGTCCTTGTACGCGTGGCAGCGCTCCAGCAGCCCCATCGGAGTGACGGTCATCAGCAGCCAGGTCAACTCCGCCACCTCAGGCACATCCGACTGCACAAAGAGCGTGGCACGGTCAGGATCGAGCCCGAGTGCCAACAGGTCGAGGGCGGCATCACGGACAAAGCCCCGCAGCTGGACGGGATCGCGAACGGTCGTCAGGGCATGCAGGTCGGCAATGAAATAAAAGGCATCACCGGCATCCTGCAACTCGATGTACTGCCGGATTGCCCCGAAGTAGTTCCCCCAGTGAAACCGCCCAGTCGGCTGGATGCCCGACAGCACCCGCTGGCGGGTTGGGGCGACGGTCTTTTCGGCTGGTTCACTCATCCTGGGTTGATCGCTCTCTGCAAAAAGGTGCACTTCAAAACGAAATGGAAGGGGTTGCCTCGCCGCCCCCTTCGGGGCATCAGGCTGTCGGTGGAGTCGGCGGCGGGGCAGGGAGCCGCAAGCTACCAACCACCTCGGTTAGCGACCGCGCCCCAAGTTCAGCAAGGGCCTGCGGCAGCTCAGCGAGCAACCGGCCCGAGACCACCGGCTCGGCGAAGCTTGCCGTCCCGATCTGAATGGCCGAGGCACCGGTCACAAAAAACTCCATGCAGTCATCGATCGTCATGATGCCGCCGACGCCGATGATGGGGATCGCAACAGCCCTGCGCACCTGGTGGACACACCGCAGGGCAATCGGCTTGATGGCAGGCCCACTCAGGCCCCCGATCACGTTGCCCAGCAGGGGCCGCCGACGCCGCCAGTCGACAGCCATGCCCTGGCAGGTGTTAATCAGCGTGACCGCATCGGCACCGCCCTCGGCCGCCGCCTGGGCAATGGCGGCGATGTCACTGACGTTTGGTGTCAGCTTGGCCAGCACCGGCGTGTCGGTCGCGGCCCGCACCCCGGCAACGACTGCCCGGCACATCTCTGGGTCGGTCGCCAGGTCAACGCCATGGCTGACATTGGGGCAGGAGATGTTGAGCTCAAGCGCCGCAATGCCAGGCTCGGCGGCCAGCCTGACTGCCAGCTTCACAAACTCGTCGACTGAGCCGCCGGCGATGCTCACCACGACCGGTGCTCCGCAGTCCCGCAGAAAGGGCAGCTTGTCGACCAGGAATTGATCGATGCCATCGTTGTCGAGTCCAATCGAATTGAGCAGCCCCGCCGACGTTTCAACAGTTCGCCAGGGGCGATTCCCGAGCCGTGCTGCCAGCGTGATGGTCTTGGGGACGATCCCGCCGAGCCGATCGAGCGGCACGAACTTCTCCATTTCGCCCGCATAACCAAAGGTGCCGGAGGCGACCATGATCGGATTCGGCAGCCGTAGGCGGCCGAGGTTTACCGCCAGATCGACGGAAGGCTGAGAAGCTGGGGGGGCAGGGTCGGGCATTGCACGGGCGAAAAAATGGTGTGCTGTTACGACGGAAAGTGAGTGTACCGCAGGTCGGGGCCCGCACCGACGGGCTATCAAAGAAACCGAAACCTGCCGCTTTGGCTGAATGTAATGATTAGCTCAAGCCTGCTGGTCAAGCGGCCGATATCGAAAAAGCGAATGTTTCCGGCCCGGCCGGTTTTCCCGATCGACGATCGGCAATAGTTGACACGCCTCGAGCCCCCCCCTATGGTTCCCGACGCCTTTAACGACCGCCACGGTCTCTCGCCCTGCTCGCGGCAGCTGCGGGATGGCAATGGCCCTTCGTTCTCCCGGCCGGAGCTGCTGCGTCGTGACCAAGCAGAACATCATTCAGGCTGTCTGCGAACGGCTCGACCTGCCCAAACCGCAGGCGGCCCAACTGGTTCAGGCGACTTTCGACGCCCTCACCGAGAGTCTCATCAGGGATGGTCGGGTCGAGCTCCGGAACTTTGGGGTTTTCCAGATCAAACGCCGCGAAGCCAGAATCGGACGAAATCCGAAGACCGGCGAACAGGTTCGGGTCGCTCCCCGGAGCACTGTCACCTTCAAGCCGGGCAAGGAAATGGAAATGCGAGTCCGCGAACTCGACGGTGTGGCCGCCCAGCCTTCGCAGCCTGCCACACCAGCCCAGCCAACCGGCGATGGCGAAGCCCTTGGCTGATGCTGCTTTCCGGCAGGCCGCAGCCGTTTGGCCAGATTCGGCATCGCATTGCTGAGAGCTGGCCGCTACAAGTTTCGGCTCATGAATGTCGTACCGGGGTCGTGTCCTCGGTGGCAGCCAACCAGTCGCCCAGCCCATTCATGGTGCCCAAGTCAGGGAGAACGACGGCATGAATCGCCCACTCACCGGTAACGCCACCAGCGGGAAAAGTCTGCGTCTGTTCTGGCTTCTGCTCTTGGCAACGGTGCTGACAGCATCGAGCGGATGCCTGATTCCGATGTATTCAGGAGATCCGATTCGGCGGGCCCAGCAGCTGATCTACACCTCGGAAGATCTGCGGGCGATCACGGACGAGTGGGAACGCATCTGGTTCCTCGACCAGCCGTCGCACATGACGCCCTACCGCACTCATGGCGGCGTGCTGTAACGCTCCCGCCATTCCCCTCGTGGCAGCGGCTTAGATCCTGATCTTGGCAGCCTGTTCGCGAATGGTCTCGATGGGCACGAGGTTGCCCTTGTTGCAGCCGGGGCAGTGAGAAGCAGCTTCCTCCCAGGCCTCGGGTGACTTCAGGTTTGAATCCCAGAATGGCCAGGTCTTGCACTGCCTCGGTCGCTGGTCGTAGACGGTGCACTTCCGGGTCGAGGCATCGAGCAGCACGCAGTCACCACCGGGACGCTCCGTCAGCGACCGCCGAATGCCGACCCTGCGGACAAACCGCTTTTCGAATTCTCCCGGCTCCAGTTCCAGCCGGGCGGCCATGTCGTCAATCTCAGCCTGATTGACCCAGACATAGCCCTCTGCGCCGGTGCAGCAGTCACCGCACTGGGTACAGCGAAACCGCAGGCCATCGGCATACCAGACATCATTCGGGATTCCTGCCATCTGCACCGGCCTCCGTGTGTTTCATTACGTGAATCAGCCGAAGTCTACCCGACGATTGCCTCGACTGTGGTCACAACCGCATCGACGTCATCACTGGTGTTGAACGGCCCGAAGGCGACCCGCACAGTGCCGGCTGTGGCTGTTCCAAGGCATTGATGAATAGCGGCAGCACAGTGGAAGCCCGCCCGCACCTGAACCCCGGCGATCTGCTCGAGCAGGGCTGCCGTCTCAACAGGCGAAAAGCCCTCGACGACGAAGCTCAGAATTGGTGGCCCACCGTCATCTCCGGCCATGTCTCCACCCCAGACCCGGACTCCCGAAATCGCGGCCAGTCGGTCGCGGCAGTCCCGGGCTAACTGGCGACAGGCCGCCGGTAGGCCACGGCGCTCTGGAGCCGACCGCCACTCAATCGCCGCCACCAAAGCCGCCGCAGCGGGCAGATCGGCCGTTCCTACCTCAAGCCGTTCCGGCAGACTGGACGGCATCTCAAATGACTCACTGGCCGACCCAGTGCCCCCCTGCAGCAGCGGGTCGAGCATCAGTCCTTCCCGCAGAAACACTACTGCGATGCCGTGCATTCCCAGCAGCCACTTATGGGCCGGCGCAACAACGATGTCAGCAATTGCCTCGACTACAGAACCCTGGCCGAGCGACTGGGACGCATCGAGCAGCGTGACCCCGCCGCGTTCGCGGGTGATCGTCGCGACGGCAGCCGCATCCTGAACCACACCGGTGACGTTCGAGGCGTGCGAGAGGCTGACCAAGCGGGTGGCCGGCCGCCAGGCATCGGCGATCGTCTGGGGATCGACCCAGCCGCGACCATCGCAGGGCACCACGGTTAACTCGATCTTGCCCTGGCAGGCAAGGTGATGCAGCGGCCGCAGGGTGGCATTGTGATCGGCAGCAGTGGCAATCGCATGGTCGCCCGGCCGCAGCAGCCCGTGGATCGCCTGGTTCAGGCCGATCGTTGCCGAGGCTGGCAGGGCGATTTGATCAGCCGGCACAGCGAGCAGGCCGGCGAACGCACCGCGGGCCTGAGCAAGCAGTGCATCGGCAGCCACCGCCTCGTGGTAGCCACCGCGGCCGGCTACCGCACCGTTCTCCCGCGCGGTCTGCTCCCAGGCCCGCCAGACTGATTCAGGCTTGGGCCAGCTGGTGGCGGCATTATCGAGATACCGCCGCGGCAGATTGCTGGAAAAGGATGCTGGCATAGTCGTTGAATCAATATGCGTCGGCATTAGCCGCCAATTTGGTACATGGCACGATTCGGCCGCTCAAAGCCGACATTTCCGATCCCGTGGGCCGCCCGCTTGGTCTGCACGCAGTCAACGAGCAGCCGAGCCAGGTCATCATCATTGCCAAGGCCTCGTAGGATGGCCCGGGCATCCCACTCGGTGGTTGAGAACAGGCAGTTGCGAAACTGCCCATCAGCGGTCAGCCGCAGCCGGTCACAGCGATCGCAGAAGGGCTGACTGACCGGGTTGATGAAGCCCACCAACCCACTTCCATCAGCATAGCGATAGTCGACCGCCGGCTGACCGGCGTCCTCCGCATGCAGCGGCTCAAGCGGCCCAAAGGCCGCCACCAAAATCTGCCGCACTTCATCACCGCTGAGCACACTCGCCTCAGCCCAGCCATCATCGGCATCAAGTGGCATGAACTCGATGAACCGCAGGTGAAGGGCCTGCTTGCGGCAGAACCTGGCCAGTGGAACGATTTCGGCCTCTGACAGTCCGCGGATCGAGACGGCATTGATCCTGATCGCACGAAAGCCGCAGCGGCTGGCAACCGCCAACCCCTCCAGCACCCGCTCGAGCCCCGGACGTCGGGCAATCTTTTCAAACCGTTCGGCATCGAGGCTGTCGAGGCTGACATTCAGTCGTGCCAGGCCTGCCCTGGCCAGCCGCTCAGCCTGCTCGGCCAGTAGAAGTCCGTTCGTGGTCAGGGCCACTTCATCGAGGCCCGGAAGCACCACCAACTGCCGCACCAGCTGATCCAGCTCAGCCCGGACAAGCGGCTCACCGCCAGTCAGCCGCACCGTCCGAATGCCCAGCCGGGTCGCCACCGCCACAGCCCGGGTGATCTCCTCGTAGGTGAGCAACTCCTCCCGCGGCTTGAACACCGCTTCCAGTGGCATGCAATAGCTGCACCGCAGGTTGCAGCGGTCAGTGACACTCACCCGCAAGTCGGTATGCCGCCGGCCGAAGGAGTCGACCAGTTCGCCTTTGGAAGTCGAGGTCGAACTTGAATCTGGAGACATGAAATGCTGGGGAGCAAAGTGGGGATCGTTTTTCATCACAAAGATCACGAAGCATCGGTTCCGGGAGTGGTGGCCGATTCGGGATGCACCCAGACCATACCGGCTGGACCGGCTTCGCGTTTCCAGATCGGCACCTGCCGTTTGAGCCGGTCAAGCAGCCATTCAGCTGCAGCAAACGCCTCGCGACGGTGGGCCGCCGAGACCGCCACGGCCACGCTGGTCTCACCAACGGCGACCCGACCGAGCCGATGAATAATGCCACAGTCGGTCAGGCCAAATCGGCTGATCGCCTCATCCCGAAGCCGCTCTAGCTCGGTCCGGGCCAGCAGCTCGTAAGCCTCGTAGTCGAGCCAGTCGGTTGTCGCCACCCCAGTCCGCCGGCGAGTCGTGCCGGTAAACAGCACATTGGCACCAGCGTCGGGGCTGCCAACCGTAGTCAGCAAAGCCGCTGCGTCGATTGGTTCGTGAACCAGCTGCACCACTGCCATCACTAGCCCCCACTCACCGGCGGAATAATAGCGATCTCGTCATCTGGGCCGACCAGTGTTTCATCGGCGGCATAGCGGCCCCCGACAGCCACGGCACTACGGGCCAGTAGCGGAGCGATTGCCGGCACCGCTGCTGCGAGTGCAGCCCGCACGCCGGCGACGGTGGCGACCGTCGGTTCGAGGACGAGCTGTCGCTGCGCTACTTCGGCGGCCATGCCGGCAAACAGCTTCACCTGCACCCGCATTGGCCGGGTTTTTACTCCGGCTTGCTGACTGCCTGACGTATTCATCAGCACCCTCGCTACACGTTTCTGCCAGCCGGCTCCCCGATCAATCTTTCTTTCGGTGCCAACCCCGCGGCAATGGCCAGCAACACCACCGGGTGCAGCGTCGGCTTGTCCGCGGCCTGTTCCATCTGGATGCGACAGGCCGAACACTCGGTCACACCAGCAGCTACTGCCGGCTCCCGGACAGCTGTCATCAGGGTCCTCCCAATCCGAAGACTGGTCCGGTAATGCTCGTGATCAAGGCCGAAGGTGCCCGCCATCCCTGAGCAGCCGGTCGGCCGCTGATCGAGGTTCAGCTCGGGAATCAGCCGCAGCAGGCCAGCAGTCGCCGAGACGGTGGCCGACTGCCGCAGATGACAGGGCTGATGATAGAGCAGCCGCCGCGGCAGCGGCTCAAAATCATTCAGCAGCCGGCCTTCCTGCTGCAACTCCCAAAGATAGTCCGTGGCATGCCGAGTGGCTGCCACTACCCGGGGCAGCTCTTCGTCATCAAGCAACAGCGGATAGTCGTGTTGAATTGCCGTAACGGCCGCCGGCTCGGTCGCAATAATCTCATAGCCAAGCCGCACCGCATCGGTGAGCACCCTGAGATTGCGGCGGGCCAGCTGCCGGGCCAGATCGAGATCCCCAGCCGAGATGGCCGCGATACCCGAGGCGGCCTGACGGGGATCGACATAGACGCCAACACCGCTGTGTTCCAGCAGCGCTACCAACGACCGAGCCACCAGCGGATCATGACGTCGGGCGAAGGTATCGAGAAACACCAGCACCCGCCGGCCGGCCCGCTTGGATGGCCGAGTCAGGCCGCGGCGGGCGGCCCACCGCAGGAAGCTGTTGCCGGAGAACTGGGGTAGCCTTCGGCCCTGGGCAATGCCCAGCAGCTGTTCCAGCAGCCAGCGGGCCTGAGGATTGGTCAACGCCCAATTTGAGAGTGGCCGCAGCCTCCCGCCGAGGGCCGAGAGCTGGTCGACCCGAGCCAACAGCCAGGGCGTCCACCGCAGCCCCTCAGCCGCTACGACAGCCGCTTTCAATTCAGTTACCAGTGCCGGAATATCAACACCTGCGGCACAGTCCGTACGGCACTGATGGCAATTGAAGCAGGTGTCGGCAATGGCCCGAACCGCCTCCATGCCATCGGCCTGGGGATCGACCGCACCGTTGAGCATGCCCGC
>CAZKSP010000006.1:0-28025 GCA_964555385.1 uncultured Chitinophagaceae bacterium | reverse complement strand
CGTAGACCTCCTGCCGGTGCACCGGAATCTCCGCCGGGGCATTAATGCCCAGCCGCACTTTGTCCCCCCGAATGTCTACGATCGTCACGACGATACTGTCGCCGATCATGATGCTTTCATCACGTTGTCTGGAGAGTACGAGCATCGCTGGGTCCTTCCTGATGTCTTTGCTCACCGACGATCCACCGCGTCGGCTGTCGTCGAATTATGCGCTCTTTTTTAAGGCAGTCAGATTTGGATCGAGTTGATATGCCATCGACAGATCCCCGCTGGCAACGACCTGCCGGCCTGTGCGTTCTTCAAGGTTGATGACGATTGGCGCTTTGAGATTGAGGGTGAGGCTTGTTGCGTTTTTGCCGACAATGACCACCAGTTGGGCCTGGCGAATGTCATGCAGCCGCAGCGGGGTCAGTTCACTTCGCGGGATGCGAACCTGATACTGCGGGACAAATCGGCGGGGGCTCACCACGGCAATGGCCACATCGCCGCGGACGGTACTCTGGAGCCAGCCAAGCGCGTCGTTGTCCGAGTCAGCAAGCAACGCCCACTCTCGGCAATGCTCAAGGCCTGGGAGACCGCTGGGAAAAGTCAGCAGATCAGCCGCATCGACATCAATTCGTCCGAATCGGGTGGTGTTGATTCGCATCGGTTTGGCACTCCTTCGCCGTGATTCATCCCGACTTCGAACACGCTGTGTTGCCGGGGCGAACGGGCTCCCGCCCGCTCCTCTTTCGTACCATCGGCAGAAAGGGTGGTTCGGGTCGAGAAAAAAGGCTTGGCGAAAGCGGCGGGATCGGGAAAGTTCTGCCGGACGGAGGGCTGGCGGGGTTGACGGGGTTTTTCCGGCCTGAGGCAGTTCGTGTTCATTCCCACATCGGCTGTGCCCGCCAGGCAGCGAGCGGAGCCAGCAGGAGCAGAGGGCCCCAGGCAGCGAGCGAGGGGCTGACAAGGTAGCCGGTCGCCAGAGCATGAAAGCCAAGTGTCGTCAGGAAGAAGATCACCGTCATCAGCACGCACAGCCCCACGGCGACAAATACCCCGCGTCGGCTCGGCCCAACCACCAGCGGAATGCCGAGTAGGGCCAACGCCATGTCGAGAAAAGGTGCCACAAAGCGGGCATGCACCCGAAGCGGCACCTCGGCGCCGACGCCGAGACTGGGGTTCGCGATCGCCCTGACCAGCTCCGGTGTCGAGGAATATTGGCTCCAGTTGGACGAACCAATCATCTGCTCAAAGGTGACGCCACTGGTGACAAAACACTGCCCAGGCTTGATCCAGTTGGCTGAACGGGCGGTCTGAGCGACCGTGAAGCCGTCGAGTTTCAGTGTCGGCAGGCTGTCGATGTCGGGAGGGGTTTGAACGCCGCGAAGCAGATAGCCAGCAGGATGCTTTTCAGTGACGGGCTGCCAGAGTGCTTCAATCGCGTCAATCTGGGGCCCATAGTCCGCCAGTAACGGTGGCATGAGCAGGCTCGGAGACTCAATCCGGCGGGTTGCCTCCTGATAGGTGCGGCCCCGAAACAGGATTTCTGTTTCGTGGTCATAACGGGCCTCGAAAGGCTTTTCCGTTTTCCCGCTGAGATCCTGGGCGTTTCTGGAAATTGATGACCGAATTTTAGGAAGTATCAATTCCCGATTGGTGACAGCGACGAGGCTGACGACTGCCGTAAACAAGATGGCCGGCCGGGCGATCCGCCACCGGGTAATGCCGGCGGCAAGCAGGGCGGTCAGCTCATTGTGTCGTTCAAGCCAGGAGAGGGCGAACATGCCGCTGGCAAGCGAGATGATCGGACTGGTGGCGTCAAAAAATGAGATCAGGCGATAGCCGTAATAGCGGCCCAGTACGACTGCAAGTCCCCCGGTCTCTTCTGCATGAGTGACGAATTCCTCAAGATTCGTAAATGCATCGATGACAAAGGTAAGGCCGGCGAGGCTTAGAAAAACAATGCAGAAGGCCTGCAGTTGGCTTCGGAACAGATAGCGGTCGATCAGCATGGTGACACGCTGGCCAGTGAGGGGTGCGGTGGGGGGCGGAAGATAGGTAGGATGATGAGTGGCGTCAATTCCGTTCTATGAGCATTGCTTTTCATCAATTACTTGCCTTGGGATGCCTCTCTCAAACTCCGTCACAAAGACAATCTGGATGACCTGCAAGGGCTGGGCGAGCACACTCGCGGTGGCGGGCGAGCAGCTTGTCTTCCCTGCAGCCTGTTGCATCTGTAGTCGGCCATTACCCGAATACGGCAGAGGTGTAGGGGAGGATGGACTGGCCCACCGGCTTTGTGACGGCTGCCGGATTGAACTCTGCGATCAGACTCCGCGATGCAAACGCTGTGGATTGCCCGGGGTAGGAGGGGATGGCTGCGGTGGCTGCCGTCAGCTTGCGACCAGACTGGGGAAGGAGCAGCCTGCCTGGCAGGAAATCTCTGTGCTTGGTCGCTACGACGGCCTGCTTCGTGAGGCGGTGCTTCAATCCAAGCATCCGGCGGGCGAGGATCTGGCCGAACTGCTCGCTCTGCTACTCATTTCTCAGCGGCCGGTTGTCCGGTCCTGGGAGATTGCGACTGTCGTGCCCGTACCAATGCACTGGCTGCGGCGGTGGCGGCGGGGAACCAATGCAGCCGCAGGAATGGCCGGCCAACTGGCTCGCGAATTGGGCGTGCCAGTGCGGCATGCCCTAGCACGGTCGTCCCTCAGGCCGCCACAACGTAGCCTGCCTGCGGCAGCCCGACCAGCTAACGTAGCGGCGAGTTTTCGGGTTCGTGACCGACGGGTGAGTGGCAAAACTGTGCTGCTGGTTGATGATGTCACCACCACCGGAGCAACTCTGGCCGCTGCGACACGACTGCTGCTGGAGGCCGGTGCGTCGCTAGTTTACGCTGCTGTCGCGGCAAGGGCTGAGGCCTCTGCCGATTCATTCTGATTCCGACGCTCGCCCACCGTGGCCCCAGCCCCAACTCTGCGATGGACCTATTCGACCAAACGTCTGAACTTCCGCTTTCCAATCTGGCTTCAATCCGAGTTGGAACCCGTGGAAGTCAGCTCGCCCGCACACAAACCGGCCAGTTGATTGAGCAGCTACGAGCGTTGGGGCATGCCGTCGAGGAGGTCATCATCTCGACGAAGGGAGACAACCGGCAGGATCTGCCGATTGCTCGAATCGGGGACGACGGTGTTTTTGTCAGGGAGCTCGAAAGGAGCCTCCTCGATGGTGAAATTAATGCGGCGGTTCACAGCCTCAAGGACCTTCCTACAGCCACCACGGATGGTCTGGCCCTTGCCTGTGTGCCTCCGCGGGCAACGCCGTTTGACGTCCTCGTCAGTCGCGATGGGGCCAGGCTCCATGAGTTGCCGCCGGGGGCTTCTGTTGGAACGGCTAGTGTTCGTCGGCGGGTGCAGTTGCGGGCCCTCCGGCCTGACCTGCAAATAGAAGGCCTTCGTGGCAACGTTGATTCTCGTTTGCAACGGCTGGAAGATGGCAGTCTGGACGCAGTGGTACTGGCCGCGGCTGGTTTGGAGCGGCTGGGGCATGCTGATCGGATCAGCGAAGTGCTACAGCCCCCCGACTTCTGGCCGGCGGTCGCCCAGGGAGCCTTGGTGATCCAAATCCGTCAAGATGACCAGTGGATGCGGCAGGTTATCGATCCACTCAATAATGCCGCAACCCAGTTGGCAGCGATGGCGGAACGGGCGTTGCTGGCAAGTCTTGCTGGCGGCTGCCTCGCCCCGATCGGAAGTTGGGGGCGTTTCGAGCCTGATGGCCAGTTGCACCTTGGGGGGCGGGTGCTCGCCGAACGTGGGGAAGGCGTGGTGTCGGTGACTGCGTCTGCTGCCTGCCCTGTCGAGTCACTGGCGGACGCCGAGGCTTTGGGTCGGCAGGTCGCCGGTAGTCTGCTGGACCAGGGGGCCGCTCCACTGTTGGAACTCATGCGGGAGGGGTGGATTTCCTAATCCGTGACCAGCCTGCATGTGCCGCCATTCCGGGTGCCTCTTCCCCCCCTCGGCGCTCGATTCTTTTGGTTGACGGAATTCAGATCTCTGGAATTGGAGTACAATTGACGCAGGTCGGCTCGGGTACTGTCCCCCTTGGACGGAACCATCTCTTCCAGCTTTGTTTGATTTCTGAATGCGACTGCAATTTTTGCCGCGTACCATAAACCGAATGGGACTTTCACGGTTTGATGCGAGGCAGCGATCCATCAAGCCTGGTGATCTGGTGCCCGGAGTGTTGAGTAACGAAAAAATGCAAGGATTGTCGAAACCCTCAACTTTTTGTGTCGTTTAACACGGCGCAGAAAGTTTCGTGCGAGGAAATCTCCAAGGAGTATCAGAATCGATGGCAAAGGCGAGTGAATCGGTGAGAGTGGTGATTGCTGACGACCACGAGGTGGTTCGGAAAGGGTTGGCAACACTCCTTGAAGGTAGTGACGTGAAAATTGTGGCTGAGGCCACTACCGGCGAGGAGGCAGTCAAACTCACCCGCAAGCACAAGCCAGATGTTGTGCTGCTTGATATCCGAATGCATCCTGGCATGGACGGGCTGTCGGCGCTCGAGAAGATTCGTGCCGATATGCCGAATGTCCGATGCGTGATGCTCTCGACGTTCGATAATCCAACCTACGTTGCCAGGGCTGTGGCTGGCGGCGCCCACGACTACATGCTCAAGGGCTGCACCCGTGGCGAGTTGCTTGAATCAATCACCGGCGCTGCTTCCGGCCAACTGCCAATGCGGGCAGGGGAGTTGCGCAGGGTTGCCACCACGATGGCGAATCGTGTTGCAACGCCAGACCCTGACATCCCACTCACACAGCGGGAGATGCAAGTGCTGCGGCATATGGCGTTGGGTCTATCCAATAAAGAGATTGCCCAGTCGCTGACAATCAGCGTCGAGACGGTGAAGGAGCACGTGCAGAACATTCTTCGCAAACTCGCCGTCAGCGACCGCACTCAGGCGGCCGTCTGGGCAGTCCGCCGTGGGGTGGTTTAGCGGTCCGTGGGAAAAGCCTTCAATGGCATTTTCGATGGCTTGCTATTTGGCCCGCGGGTGCGCCTTTTCAAAGGCATCGAGCAGCCGGCTGGTTGTGACGTGAGTGTAGATTTGCGTGGTGACCAGGCTCTTGTGTCCCAAAAGTTCCTGTACGCTGCGAATGTCAGCACCGGCGTCCAGAAGGTGGGTTGCGAAACTATGTCGCAGCGTGTGGGGGCTGGCCCGACCGCTTAGCCCCGCGACTGCCAGATGCTTTTCCAGCAGCCGGCCGATGCTGCGGACCGAAAGCCGGCCGCCAAAGCGATTGACGTACAGTGGTTGGGGGGTGGCTGGCTGCTGCGGCTGAGCAAAGCGGCGGCGGACTGCCAGCCAGCGTTTCAAGGCCTGGCGGGCATGCGAGCCAACGATGCCAAGCCGCTCGCGACGGCCCTTGCCGCGAACACGAATGGTGCCTGCCGCGAGATCAAGGTCGGGATCACTCGCAGTCGCAAGTTCTGTTACTCGAAGCCCGGCCGAGTAGAAGAGTTCGAGGATGGCTCGGTCACGAAGGCCAGCGTCGGTGTTAGCCGGAGGAGCGTCCAGCAGGCGGCCGATTTCGTCGGTGGTGAGAAACTTTGGTAACCGTTGGCCGCGTTTGGGGCTGCGCAGTGGGGCAGCCGGATTGCTTGAGACCCAGCCCTCGCGGTGACCAAACCGGTAGAAGCCCCTGATGCTGGCGAGCTTGCGGGCGATGGTGGTAGCGGCATAACCGGCGGCGTGGAGGCCGGCGGCATAGCGGCGGAGCAATGTGGTCGTGACGTCGGCAG
The DNA here is from genome assembly GCA_964555385.1 of uncultured Chitinophagaceae bacterium. Lineage (GTDB taxonomy): Bacteria > Planctomycetota > Planctomycetia > Pirellulales > UBA1268 > UBA1268. Next base: position 22,233 of record CAZKSP010000006.1, on the reverse strand, counting down.
GGCGACGGCAGCCCGCCTCTTGCAGATAATCGATCAGTTGGAGGAGATCTTCTCGGTAGCCCTTGATCGTGTGGGTTGAACCACCCCGCTCGGCCGCGAGGTAGCGAAGAAACCGGCTCAGCGGCTCATGAAAATCGTCGTTGGTGGCATGGTCGACCATGGACGGCTTTTTCGCAAACGATCAGCCGCGGCGATTGGCTCGCGGGGCGATCCCCTCACGGGGTGACCGCGGTGTGCTCTGCCGAATCTTTTGGCCAAGCACTGAGGCGTCGTACCACGAAAAGTTCAGTTCCGGGTTGGCCGCATAACGTCCGAGAGTCTTGAGTGTTTCCGCTCGGCTGTCATCGTCGTATAAAAAGACATACCGTTCGCCACCCTTCACCAGTGCGACGACGTTGATATCCCGAGCGGACATGAGTCTGTTTCCTTCCGGTGGCGACGGACGTTTGCCGAAGTCTGCTCCAGCAGAGCTTGAGACGACTGCAGGAATACCCCGTCTCTCTATCGACCGGTGAAGTTGTGGCCCGCCACCTCGCTTCAGACTGCTACTCAGAACGTTCCCGTCGGGAAACTCAACGTAGGTTTCCAAACCCGGTGAGTCCGAGTGGTTCCCGGCAGGCGAAGGGTTCTCCAGCGATTGTGCCGATCATGCTGCCCCACCAGGCGTCGGCTGCCGCTACTCGTTCCGGTACCGTTGGCGGGGCCGCCGAGCGGGGAAACTGGCTGGCATAGCAGGCAATAGCCTCCCGTTTCCGGTCAGCTGTCATAGATGTATCGAACACGAAAGCAGGCCGAGGTAGGGTCTTCAGATGAACGCTCCAGAAGTGGTAGATCCGTTCGGGATGCCAGGGATCGCCCGGGAGGTCAGTCTTGGTCAGCTTGGCCCAGAAGCGGGCTGCCTCAACCAGTCGGCAGGCAGCGAGATGATCCGGATGGGCATCGACCCAGTAATGCGTGAACAGTCGGCGGGGGCGGGTGCGTCGGATGACCCCGGCGACCGCTGCTCGGGCGGCGAGAGTTGCCCGCAGCCGGCGATTGGGTAGGCCAAGGTTTTCTCGCCAGGGGACGCCGAGAACGGCCGTCGCGGCGGCGGTCTCAGCGGCCCGGGTCTGGGGGCTCCCCAGCGGGGTCGGCTCACCGTCGGTCAGATCGAGAATGCCAACCCGCAGCCCCTCATCGAGCAGCCGCATGATTGTGCCCCCCATGCCCAGTTCAGCATCATCCGGATGGGCAGCAATGACGAGGGCATCGAGCATGGGGCTACAGTCCAGGGGTTGCTAAAGGGGTCATTGTCGCAAGAAACACCTGGAGCATACCCTGACAGCAGTGCCCAGGCGTGAGTCGGCCTGCTCCTGGCACTGGCACAGGGCAACGCAATGGTCACCGAGGGCCAAACCCGCTGAGCGAACAGGAAAAAATATGAGCGAAACTGATTGGTCGGTTGCCGTTGCCGACAGTCCGGCAGCAGCCGATTTTACCGCAGCCTGTACCCACGCTCACCAAGTGGCTGTGTTGGCATCGGTCGAATCGCTGGTTCATTGGGACGAACAGACGATGCTGCCACCACGGGGCGGTGGCTTTCGGGCAGACCAGGCTGAGGCCATGGCAGCGGTTGTCCATGCCCGGCGAACCGATCCGGCTCAGGGCGAGCGGCTGGCCCGACTGGTCGAGACCGATCTTGCCAACGCCGGCCCGACTGAGGTGCAGGCAACAATCAGGCTGCTATACGAGGACTTTGAGAAGCAGTCGCGACTGCCCAGCCGACTGGTTGAGACGCTTGCCCGCACCGCAATCGAGGCCCAGCAGGCCTGGACTCAAGCCCTTGCTCATTCGGACTGGAAGCTGCTCGAACCCCAACTCGAGCAGATGTTTTCGCTCAAACGGGAGCAGGCTGCCTGCCAGCGGCCTGAACTCGATCCCTACGACGCGTTGATGGACGATTACGAGCCGGGCAGCCATTGGCCGGCAGTGCAGCAGCGATTCGATCAGCTGCGGGCCGCGATCGTACCGCTGGTGCAGGCCTGTGCAGAGGCAGCCGTGAAGCCCAGCGACACCGTGTTGCGAGGGAACTTTCCCCTGGCGGCCCAGCAGGCGTTCGTCCGGACGGTGGCCGAGCGAATTGGTTTTGACTTCGAGCGGGGCAGACTCGACACCACGGTTCATCCGTTTTGTTCAACCCTAGGGCCGCATGACTGCCGGCTGACCACCCGCTGGGATGAGCAGTTTCTGCCGACAGCGTTTTACAGCGTGCTGCACGAGGCGGGCCACGGGCTTTACGAGCAGGGGCTGCCTGTCGGCTGGTTTGGGCTACCCCCCGGCGAGGCGGCCTCACTTGGTATCCACGAGTCACAGTCGCGGCTGTGGGAAAACCTGGTCGGTCGATCAGCAGCTTTCTGGCAATGGTGCTTTCCGCTTGCCCGCGATGCCTTTCCCGGCGCATTCGCCACCGCCACCCCGGGTGATGTAGCAGCAGCCGTGCGAACGGTGCAGCCAAGTTTCATTCGGGTTGAAGCCGATGAAGTCACCTATAACCTTCACGTCATGTTGCGGTTTGACCTTGAGCGGGCCGTGATTGCCGGTGACCTGGCGGTTGCCGATTTGCCCGGTGCCTGGGATGACCGCTTTGAGGCAGACTTTGGCAGGCGACCGACTTCGGCGGCCGAAGGGGTGCTGCAGGACATCCACTGGCCGGCGGGGCTGATCGGCTACTTTCCGACCTATGCGTTGGGCAACATCTTTTCTGCTCAGTTGATGGCAGCCGCCGGCGGGGCCTTGGGTGATCTTGACCAGCAGATTGCCGCCGGTGAGTTCCAGCCGTTGCTCAACTGGCTGCAGCAGCAGGTGCATGGGCAGGGCCGCTGCCTGACCGCCGCGGCGCTGATCGAGCAGGTGTCGGGTGAGCCAATCAGTGAAAGGTTTTTGGTCGAGAGCCTGCATCGGCGTTACGGCCCTGTCCACGGCCTGTCCGACACGCCACCCGCTACCTTGGCCGGGTGAGTAGCGGGCTGTAGAAGAGAACCCGGGCTTGGTTCGCGGAGGATATCGGTGGAATCAGCAACCGACATGCAGGCGGCAGTTCGGAGCGGTGCAGCCGGGCCTCGCGAGTTATTGGCCGAACATGTGCGGCGGTTTGTGGCCACCCATCAACAGCTCAACGCCCTCATTCAGCCACAGCATGCAGAGGCCGCGATTGCGGTTGAGTCAATCAATCCACAGTTGCCACTGGCCGGTTTGCCGGTGAGTATCAAGGAATGCTTTGGGGTCCGAGGGCTGCGAACCACACTCGGTATTCCATCCCGCCGGCAGCAGTTCGATCACGCTGATGCAGCGATTGTTGCCCGGTTGCGATCCCTCGGTGGCGTTGTCATCGGCAAGTCAAACGTGCCGCAGGCGATGTACTTGCACGAGACCGTCAATCCGGTCTGGGGCCGCACCAACCATCCGGAGCAGCCTGACCGTAGTCCCGGGGGATCCAGCGGCGGCGATGCGGCACTTGTTGCGGCGGGTGTGGTACCGCTGGCGATTTGCAACGACCTTGCCGGCAGTGTTCGGCAGCCCGCCCATGCCTGTGGTATCCCGGCGTTGCTGCCTTCGGCTGCTCAACTGGGCAACGGCGGAAGCTTCGATACGATGCCTCGTTTCAACCTGATCCAATCGCGGGCGGGCTTTCTTGCTGGCCGGGTCGCCGATCTCGTAATGGCGGCAGAAGCCTTTGAAGTTGTGCCTCAACGGCACGATCCACCACCCGAGGGTCTTCGCATTGCCGTTTGGGAAAGGGCAGGACCGATCCCACCGTCGGCGGCGGTGGCCCGCGGTCTAGCCGAAGCTGCCGAGGCGCTCCGTGGAGCCGGCCATCAGGTGGAAGCCGGTGATGACCGCCTTGCCGTGGAGGCAGCTTGGCTCATGTTTGGGCTCCTTTCTGCTGACGGCGGCAGTGATATCCGGCAGCTGTTTGCTGGTGACGACCCGTTGCCGGAGGTAGCGCGGCTGTTGCGGATCGCTGGTCTTCCGCGGGCTGTCCGGCCTCCTCTGGCGACGATGGTTTGGCTGTTCGGCGGTCGGATCGAGGCGACCGCCCTGCTGGCCACTGGTCCGCGGGATGCCTCTGGCTGGGATTACCTGCTTCAGCGGCGGTCCGCAATCGTTGAAGGTGTGACCCAATTGCGGCAGCGGTTTGATGCGGTGCTCTGTCCGGTTTCGGCGGTGCCGGCGCTTCGGCATGGGACGGCGGCTCGCCTGATGGCTGCTGCCTCGCCATGCCTGCTGGCGAACCTCCTCGATCTGCCGGCTGGTGTGGTACCTGTGACCCGAGTGGCGGCGACCGAACAGGCCTGCCGTCGCTGGAGCCTCGACCGGGTCGAACGAGCGGCCGCTGCCACCGACCGTGACAGTGAGGGCCTGCCCGTCGGGGTACAGGTGTTGGGCCTTGAGCCGGGGCCTGCCGCTGAGCGGACGGTGCTTGACCTGATGGCGACGATCGAGGCAGCGGCCGGGTTCAGTCGATCGGCTCGCCGATGAGTTCGACGATCGTGTCGAGAAAGGTTTCGTCGTGGAAGCTGCTTTTGGTCAGGTAGCGGGTGGCCCCAGCCTCAAGTCCGCGCAAGCGGTCTTCCTCGCGGTCCTTGTACGAGACAATCACCACCGGCACATGGCTCCGCTGGGCATCGGTTTTGATCAGCGTTACGAGCCCGATGCCATCCATCCGTGGCATATCGATATCACTGACCACGAGGTCGTAAGGGGTGCTCCGGAAGGCGTTCCAGCCGTCCATGCCATCAACTGCGACATCGACCTGATAGCCGCGTGATTGCAACAGTTGCCGCTCTAGTTCTCGTACAGTGATCGAGTCATCGACCACGAGCACCCGTTTGACACGGCTGCTGGCCAACTCCTCACGGGCTGCGTCAATCGGAGAGATGCCACGACCGGTCAGAAGGCTGTCAATCGAGCGGACGAGATCTTCAACGTCGATGATCAGCACCGGGTCGCCATTTTCGAGCACCGAAGCACTGCTGATATCAGGCACCTTGCCGAGCCGTGGGTCGAGCGGCCGTACCTCGAGGTCACGTTCTCCCAGAAAGGCATCGACCACCATGCCGAACCGCTGCCCGTGGTCGCCCACCACAACCACCGGCAGGAGGTCAGGCTGCTGATTGGTTTGCGGAATTCCCAGCACATCCGTGGCGTGGACCAAACCAATCGCCCTCCCGTCGTAATCGACATAGTCGCGGCCCTCGATCGTAGCCAACTCGTCACGGGATGCAGTCAGGATCTGGTCGATCCGGGTCAGCGGGAAGGCGTAAGGTTCTCCCCCAATATCGACCAACAGGGCCCGAATCACCGACATGGTGATTGGCAGTTGGAGGGTGAAGCTGGTCTGTCGACCGGGCTCGGTGGTCACTCGGACACTTCCGCCGACCGCCTTGACCATCGTCTGGACGACATCAAGGCCGACGCCGCGACCTGAAATTTCACTGACCGCATTGCGAGTGGAAAAGCCGGGCAGAAAGAGGAACTCAAGCAGTTCTGCCTCGGAGAGTCTGCCGGCCACTGTCTCGGTGACGAGTTGCCGGTCGACAATCCGCTGACGGAGTGCCTCGACATCAATCCCTCGGCCGTCATCGCTGATGATGAGGGTAAGGTTGCCGGCCCGGTGGCCCGCCTCTAGCACAATGGTGCCGCCTGCCGGCTTGCCGACCGCAGACCGCTCGTCCGGAGACTCCATTCCGTGATCGACTGCGTTGCGGATCAGGTGTGAAAGCGGTGCTTCCAGCTTGTCGAGGATGTCGCGATCGACGCCGGTCTGATCACCACGAACTTCCAGTCGCACCTGCTTTCCGAGTTGCCGTGCGAGATCGCGGACGAGTCGCGGAAAGCCGTGGATGCCGTCTGCCAGCGGACGCATCCGACTAAAGATCACCTCGCGATGGAGCCGTTCCGAGAGGTCCTCGTTACGGCGGGCGAAGGCCTCGAATGATTCAATCAGTTGGGACAGTCGCTCAAGCCCGTGGCTCGCCTGTTGCCGGAGGGTCTCAATGCCGATCCGTTGTGACGCTGGGCCACTTGCGTTCGTCGACCGCAGGTCATCCTCGGCCCTCGTGACAGCATCACAAAGTTCGGTCTGCATGCCCCGTAGCAGCATCAGCGAATCGACAAATGGGCGTAGTTGTCGCGCCTCCACCAGCGATTCACCCGCAAGACCAACCAATCGGCTTAGACTGCCTGCCGATACCCGAACCACCCGCTCTTCGTCATCAATGTCGGTATTGCTGCCAGAGTTGGCTGGCGGTTGAGTGGGTTTGCCAGCGGGAATTGCTGAAGGAATTGCTTCTGCGGAGAGTGTGGCAGGCGAGTTGGCCGGCTCGTGTGTCGGCTGTACGTCGGCTTTTGCCTGAACATGACTTGGCAATGGCTTCTCAGCCGCAAGGCCCGAAGACGGGGCGGAATCGGCTGCGGCTGGTGGTGCCGAACCGGCCTCGGCCGGGGGAGGCGTTGGGGCAACTGGCGGGACCGAAGCTACGGGAACTGCTGGCGCCTGCTTGCGGCTTTCACCAGCCACCAGGCTGTTGAGATCAGCGACGAGCTTATCTGCGCGGCCCAGCCAGGATGTTTCGCCGGCATCATCAGTCACGGCGATGCCCGACAAAAAGTCGACGCTGGTCAGCAGCAGGTCGGTATCACCGGCCGTTACCACGATTCGGCCTTCCCCGGCAGCAATGAAGACATCTTCAAGAGCGTGGGCGACTCGAACCGCCGGGTCGAGGTTGACGATGCGGGCCGCGCCCTTCAGCGAATGGGCCGCCCGCATCAGCGACTCGATTGTCTGAGGGGAGTTCTCCATCTGTTCGATCGAGAGAATTCCCGCCGACAGAATCTCAGTCTGGCTCTCGGCCTCCAGCCGGAACAGCTCAAGCATCGAGAAGCCACTGAGGTCATCGGTCACAAAAGCACTCGCTGCATTGAGGGATGGATAAGGATCATTGCGGAATCTGTTCGTGAATGCCCGTGAACAGCCGGTCAGCAGCAAGCAGGCTGACCCGCCGGGACTGCCACGCAAAGAGTGCGGTTGAATACCGCTGCCCGGGTTTGCCAAGCGTTGAGGGAACGTCCCGAAGGTTAGCCATCGCGATCCGCTGGACACCGGCCACCTCATCGACCGCAAAGGCCAGCCGACGGGTTGATCGTCCTTCGCTGTGGGATGCCACCAGCAGTCGCCCCGGTGTTCGGAGCGGCTCGTGGTTGGGCGTCCCGGGCATCCTTTGGACATCACTGGTTGGTTGGAGATGAGGCATGGTCGGGGCCGACTGCCGCAGGCCGAGCAGGCCATGGAGCGACCCGCAGAGCAGCAACTGGCCTCGCACGTTGACCATGCCGGCCAGGACCGTGTTGCTTCGATGAGGAATTTTGTGGATCGTTCGCAGCGAGGTCACCTCGGCGAGCACTTCGGCAGTCAGCGCAAACCACTCATCTGCCAGCCGGAAGACAAGCAGGCTTTGGCTGTCAGAGTCAGCCTCATCAAGTGGCGCCTCGAGCACCGCTCGCCATTCATCGAGATAGCCGTCGGGGGGGGGGCGGTCGAAGAACGCTACTGCCGCGTCGGTCATCACCGGGCAGTTCCGGCAGTGAAAAAATGTTGTTAGTTCAGGGCAGCTACGATCGCCCCCCACGCCAATTTCCCGCCAGCAGTTGGATGGTCTGTCGCCTGATCCCGTGGCAGCAGACGCGGTCCCCCTTCTGTCGGTCACATTGGAGAGAGGGCCGTTGGGCGACCCGTCAGCGGTGGCGTTAGATGGAGTGGTCATGAGTCTGATTCAGCGGCGGCAGCGGCCCTTCGACGATACCTTCGTTCAGCGGCGGTGTCACCTCGACGCCCCGCTGCCAGGGCCAGTGCCAGGAGGGCTCCCTCATGGTCTGGCTTGAGGTAAACGACCTTCTCGAGGAGCCGCTCGGCCGCTGCTGACTCTCCCTGCGACTGCAGAAGCACGGCCTCAAGGAAGAGCAGGGCGGGCTGAGCAGGGTCGGCATCAAGTGCCTGCTGACAGCAGGAAATGGCAGCGGCGATGTCACCAGAGTTGGCGAGAGCCTCGGCCTCGATAAGCCGATCTGGCAGGCTGGAGACCGGGTGAGGTGAAGCAGATGACCTGACGGCAGACGCCAACTGATCGACTGGAGGCGACTTGTCAGGAGGTGCCGGCGGTGGGGGAGGCCGGTCAGGCGGCCGCTGCCGACGCGTGGCCCCACGGGCCGCCGGTTTCGCGGCGATGGCAGAGGGTGGTCGGGGCCGCCTGCCGAAGGCGAGGGGGCCGGTTGGTTGCCAGCCGCTTACCGGCATGATCGTCGCCTCAGCTGCTCCGACAATCACCTCTCCTTCGGCTGCCAGCAGCAGTTGCAGGCTGTTTTCCATCGTCTGCCGGGCCGCAGCCGTCAGGTAAATCAGCAGATTCCGGCAGCAGATCAGATCGAAAGTTCCAGCTGCCGCTGTCAGCAACCGTTGCTGGTCGTGGGGATCGAGTAGGTTCGCCGTGATGAACGTTACTGGCCGCCGGACCTGCGGCCTGACATCCCAACCCTCTGGTGTTTGCGTGAACCAGCGGTCGCGGAGGCTGGTGTCGGTGGCACGAAACGCGTTGCCCGTGTAGATGCCCCGGCGGGCTGCCGCGATCGCCCGCTCACTGATATCGGCAGCGACGATCCGGAAGCGGTCCGCCGGCACGCCGGCCTGAAGCAGTGACAGAGACAGCGAGTAGGCCTCTTCCCCGGCCGCGCAGGGGCCAGACAGGATGGTGGCTCGAGGTTGCTGTCGCAGGATGCGTTCGATGACATGAACGGCGTGAGCAAAGATCTTCGGCTCGCGGAGAAACCAACTCTCCGAAACAACAATGGCCTCGATCAGTCGTTGCCAGCCATCGGCCATGACGGTCAGTTGACCGCCCTCGGTGCCTGCTCCCGCTCCGACTGCACCGGGCCAGGCGCAGCGAATGGCCCGGGCGACGCTCTCCTCTCCCAATCGCTCGACATCGAGTCCGATGGTTATCCGCAACTGCTCGCCGACAGCGGTGAGCATCGGAGCCGGAACCGCCGCATCATCAGCAACCGCAGGAACGTCAGCGGACGAGTCTCGAGCCTGCGGCTTCATAATGACGGCTCGACGGCATCCGATTTGGTGGGAGGCACGTCAGGAGACGAACCGGCAAGCCCCAAGAGTGTTGTCAGTTGGGGCTCTGGCAGGATTGATTCGACGGCCAGCAGTTGGGCGGCCTCGGGAGAGCCCGCGTTGCCGGCCAATTCGACAAGCGGGCCGAAGGGTCCGGTAGTGGTGAGCGGTTGGGGAGGGGGGGACGCCACTCCCTCGATACCAATCACGTCCTCTGCAACTAACGCAATCAGCGGCTCTGCTGCGGCGGTATTTTCGCTGGCCAACCGAACAACGATGGTCCGCGTGCTGAGACGATCCCGGCACTGCCTGCCGGCGATGATCTGTCCGAGGTCGATCGCGGGCAGGAACTGCCCCCGGTAGCGGATTACACCCAGCACCTCTTCCGGTTGTCGCGGGAGTGGACGGGAAGTAACCAGCGGCAGCACTTCGACAATATGACGGGTGTCGATGCCGTAGCGGCGGTCATTCATTGAGAAGGTGAGAAGCTGCACGGCCGAGGTCTCCGGCGGTCATTCAACCGGTCCCATTGTGGCCTACGTTACCCCACAGGTGAAATGCATTTCGGGGGCAAGGAGACTTTTCGCCAATGGCTATCCAGCCTTGGCACGCAGTCTTCGCTTGTCGTCCTCGGCTACCCGCAGCCGTAGTGTAGCCGCCGGCGTTGGTGGGCCTCGTCGTTCCTGGACGAACCCCCGGCGGCCTTCAGCGAGGAAGGCATGCAGATGGGCCGCGAGGCCTGTTGTGAATTCAAGCCTGAGTGCTTCAAGTACCTCCACCCAGGGCAAACCGCGTCGATAGATGACCCGATAGGCGGCCTTGAGGGTTGCGATTTCTTCGTTTGAGTACCCGGCCCGGCGCAGCCCGACCGTGTTGAGGCCAACGACGCTACCAGTCTGGCCGTCGATGAGCATGAAGGGAGGGACGTCCTGCACCACCCGGGCATGGCCGCCGACCATGGCGAAACGACCGATGCGGCAGAACTGATGAACCGCCACGGCTCCGGAGACAAAGGCCCGATCTTCTACAGTGACGTGACCACCGAGCAGGGCGTTGTTGGCAAGGATGCAACTGTTGCCCACGCAGGCATCATGTCCAAGATGGGCTCCAGCCATCAGATAATTGTGGCTGCCGACAAGCGTTTGGCTGTCTGACTTCAGGGCCCGGTGGATCGTCACTCCCTCTCGAAAGACATTATGGTCACCGATCAGGAGGGTGCCGATGTCGCTGGGCTGCGCGACGTGCTGAGGACGCCCGCCAAGCACTGCATGCTCACAAATTTCGTTATGACAGCCGAGTCGCGTTCCCGATTTGATCACCGCTCCATTCGCTACGGAGCAGTAGTCGCCGAGCCGAACACCAGCTTCGATCGTCGCGAAAGCCGCCACAGTTACGCCGACGCCGAGTTCGGCTTCCGGGCTTACCGAGGCCAGAGGGTGAATACTCACAGGGTGCCTGCCACAAGAAAAATGTGATGAGGCGAGTCTTCACCGCCTCCGGCGGTTTATCGGTATCGGCGGCCCTCGGATTCAATGCCATTTTAGAAGGTTCGCTACAGGTCGCCGGGTCCTCCCTGTTTGCCAGGTTGCCGCGAAGCCCGGGGAGTGCGTAACGTCTCAGCCGGGGCGATTTCCAGACGGGACGCTACAATACCCGTGAACAATGATTTTCAACGATTCCCGTATGCAGAAGGGACTGGCAGCTAATGCCGACGCCTGATGAGGCCTACGCGGCCGCAGAAAAACTCAAGGACGAGGGCAAACTCGACGAAGCCGTCATGGCCCTTGAGACACTGGTTGCCGATCAGCCCGACTTCGCGTTGGCTCACTCGGCCCTCTCAGCTTGGTGTACGAGACTGGAGCGGCATGAAAAGGCGGTGGAGCACGCCCGCAGAGTGTGCGAACTCGAGCCCAACGAGCCCTTCAGCTACACGGCATTGAGCGTGGCCTGCATGAAGGCCGGGAAAATTCCCGAGGCTGAGGATGCTCTCGCCCGCGCCCGTATGATGCAGGGCTGAGACGCTCTCCAGAGAATGCCGAATTGCGGGCAGGACGGACTCTGCCTAATAGCCGCTCGCAGAAGCTGGCTGATAGGGCGGCTCACAGGTTGCTCAATGCGAGAGGGGGGAGTCGAACCCCCACACCTTTTGGGTACTGGAACCTAAATCCAGCGCGTCTGCCAATTCCGCCACTCTCGCTGACTTGATCGATCCCAGTCTACCTTGGCATTGTCGTTCCGGCGTCAAAGGTTTTCCAGAAACCGCTGAAGATTGCCGCCGTCACCGGGTGGCCAGCGTGCCAGTACCCACTGCCGCAGCACGGTTTCCGGTGCATCGCTGGCTGCCACCCCATCCGGGGCCAGCGGTGGGAATTCCGCCGGGTGTTTCCGGCCCGGGTGACTGACCCGAGTGAAGACAAGTTCCAGCGATCTCACCGCCGCTGCCGGTGGATGTCGCCGGTTCCAGTCTGCCACCAGCCCTGCCGCGACCGCCGGACGCAGTGATTCCTGCCGTGGTTTGGGTAATTCCCAGAACAATTTGTGCCAGCGATGGTTGGGGAGTGACCAGAACCCGTCATCTGGGCGGACTGGCTCGTAGGGCTGCCCTCGCCTCAGCAGATCGACGACTCGCCCATCAGCCAGCACTGTTCTGGCAGTTACCCATTGCTCCATCGGGCCGACATCTCCAAACATTGCCCAGGCCTGATCGAGGCAAAGCAGGTTGACCGCTGTGGTCAGCCAGGTGGGGGCCTGCTGCCGTGGCCGCAGTGTTGCCTGGATTGTTGCAGACGCCGCGATGATGCATCCGCATGCGACAACCAGATTGCAGAGGCTCTGCCAACGCAGATTGTTGCCTGTCGACCGGAGTGAACTGGGTGCATCGAAACAGCCGCCGAGCGGTAGCAGCGTCAGCCAAGCTGCGATGCCCACCGGGGAAAACAGGCCCACGGTCATGGTGCTCCAGATGCCGAGGTGAAACACGATGAATACCAGTGCAATGCCCCGACGAACGCGTTGGCTTTCGGAACAAAGATAGACCAGCGGCCCGACGAGTTCGACCGCCACTGTTCCCCAGGTCAGCGGACGAATGAGCCAGCGAATGCCTGCCAGCCAGACTCCCCAGGGGGTGCCGTGGTCATGCGGCGACAGCGCAAAGCTGATAGCGGTCCCCTCCAGCCAGGTCCCGCCAAGCTTCGACCAGCCAGCGATGAGGTAGACGGCCAGCACCTGCATAACGAAGGCAAACGAGGCGGGCGAACAGACGCTGCTGTTGGCCGTTGGCGGGCGTCGCCGGGCGTCGACCGACCAGCGGTCGCCCAGCGGCAGAAACAGTCCCCAGAACAGCAGGCAGCCCAGCCAATAGTCACCGGCGTTGAGAGCCGGTGCGGTTCGCCGCAACAGGCTGACCCAGATTACCCAGGCCAGGAGGCAGGCCAGGGGCGTGAACAGCCCGATCAGCAGCATGAGACCGGCCAGTGCCTCGAGGCCCAGCACCAACCCCTGCCAGCGAAGGTCCGCAGACAGGAAACTGAGCGACCAGCAGCCCGGGCCGAGATAATCCCGCAGCAAAGGGAGCGGAAAAACGCCATCCGGACTTAGAAACAGCCAGAAATCACGGCTCCGCAGGCCAGCATCGGCAATCAGCAGGCAGCCGGCCGCAATGCGAAACAGGGCGAGGTTCCGGCAGTCGAGGCTGGCGGCCGAACGAACACTGGCTGCCAGCACGCCGGCAGGTTGAACGAGGGACAGGGGCTGCACTGAGCGAGAGTTCCGGGGCGTTTCTTGAAGGAACGTCACTGCGAAACTACAACAGCAAAGTGAGTTCAGGCCACAGCAGCGTTTTCTGCGAGTTCTCACTGACTGCAAACGGCCCTCGGTTCTTGACATCGACACAGGAGACCTTTCATGCACGCACCGCTTGTGGTGCTCGGTGGCGGACCGGGCGGCTATGCAGCAGCTTTTCTGGCCGCCGACCTCGGCATGGAGGTGACACTTGTCGAAAAAGACACCCGTTTGGGTGGCACCTGCCTGTTGCGAGGCTGCATTCCCTCTAAAGCGCTCCTGCACGTCGGCCGGGTGCTGGCGGAGGTCCGCGAGATGGACGAGTGGGGCATCAGTTTTGCCAAGCCGACCATTTCGATCGATGCCCTCCGGGCCCGCAAAGAAAAGGTGATCGGAGCCCTTACCGGAGGGCTGGCCCAGCTGGCCAAACGGCGGAATGTCCGCGTTGTGCAAGGGGAGGCTCGCTTCGCCGATTCCGGCACCCTGGCAATCGCCTTGGCTGACGGAGGCAGTGAGACGCTCACGTACGACCACTGTATTCTCGCCAGCGGCTCTCGACCGGCCAAGATACCGGCCTTCGATATTGGCAGCCCTCGAGTGATGGACTCAACCAGCGCGCTGGAGTTGGCTGATATCCCGGAGTCGCTGCTGGTGATCGGCGGCGGCTACATTGGCCTGGAAATGGGAACGGTTTATGCCGAACTCGGCTCACAGGTGTCAGTGGTCGAACTGACTAATGGCCTACTGCCCGGAGCTGATCGTGACCTGGTCAAGCCGCTTGCCAAACGGCTTGACGGACTTTTCACGGCGATCCGCCTCGAAACCAAGGTGGTACGGCTGGAAGACAGGGGCGACGGCATCGAGGTCTTTTTCGAAGGGCCGGACGGCGCGACCAGTCAGACATTTTCTCGGGTGCTTGTGGCGGTCGGTCGGCGACCCAACTCCGACGGCATCGGTCTTGAAAACACCGACGTCGTGATTGATGCCAAGGGGTTCGTCGGAGTTGACGGCCAGCAGCGGACAGCCGATCCCCGGATTCTTGCGATCGGCGATGTCTGTGGTGAGCCAATGCTGGCCCACCGGGCCAGTCACCAGGGCAAGGTTGCCGTGGAGGTGTTGCACGGTGAACCGGCACTGTTTGAGCCTCGGGCAATTCCTGCGGTTGTCTTCACCGATCCCGAAATCGCCTGGGCCGGGCTGACCGAACATGAGGCAGCTGCCTCCGGCCGAGAGGTCGAGATCAGCCGCTATCCCTGGGCGGCCAGCGGCCGGGCGCATGCCCTTGGGCGAATTGACGGCATGACCAAAATGCTGGTCGACCCCGAAAGCGACCGGGTGCTGGGCATTGGCATCGTCGGCCCCGGTGCCGGAGAACTGATCGCCGAGGGAGCCCTGGCGATCGAAATGGGCTGCTCCGCCCTCGATCTCTCCGAGACAATCCACCCCCATCCCACGCTCGGTGAAACGGTCGCCTTTTCCGCCGAGAACTACTTTGGTGTGGCGACAGAGATCTATCGCCCACGAACCGAGGCGGCAACCCGTTAGGCCGTCATAGCTGTTCCCGGTTCTTTCACCTGCCAACGACAGCAGTCTTTACGGCAGCCGCCTGCGTCGGGATAATCAGTCAATCACACAGTTTTCGCCTTGGAGAAACCGATGGCCAGTTCCGAGTTGGACCAGTCCCGCAGTGGTGTTTCAGGTGTCGGGGCGGTCGACCCGGAAGCCGCGTCTGGCAATGGGGCGTTGCCTCACGGTGCCCATGGCCAGATGTCAATTGGCCAAGCGAGTGATTCCACCAGTGGCCAGCCCCAGCGGGCCGACGGTGTGGTCGCCGTTGATGCCGATCCGACTGAGACCCAGGAGTGGCTCGATTCGCTCCGGTACGTGCTGGAAAGCCGGGGGGCTGACCGAGCCAGCTACCTGCTGCATGCGGTCGAGCAAGAGGCCTATCGGCTGGGGGTGCAGATTCCCTTCGTCGTTACCACGCCCTACATCAACACAATTCCGACCGACCGTCAGGCACCGTTCCCGGGCAACCGTGAACTGGAGCGGCGGATCAAGAGCATCATCCGCTGGAACGCGATGGCGATGGTCGTCCGGGCCAATCGTGAAGACAAGAGTATCGGTGGCCACATCTCCACCTTCGCCTCCTCCGCCACGCTCTACGAAGTCGCCCTCAACCATTTCATACGGGGCCGTGGCGACAACTATTCCGGCGACCAGGTCTATTTTCAGGGTCACGCTTCGCCCGGCATTTATGCCCGAGCGTTCGTCGAGGGGCGGCTGACTGAGAAGAACCTTGAAAACTTCCGCCGCGAACTTGCCGACGGAGGCGGGCTGTCGAGTTACCCGCATCCGTGGCTCATGCCCGGGTTCTGGGAGTACCCCACCGTCTCGATGGGCTTGGGTCCGATCATGGCGATCTATCAGGCCCGGTTCAACAAATATCTCCAGGATCGTGGCATCAAGGACACCAGCAAGCAGCGGGTCTGGTGTTTTATCGGTGACGGCGAGTGCGACGAACCGGAAACGCTCGGGGCGATTTCGCTGGCTTCCCGCGAAGGTCTCGACAACCTTGTGTTCGTCATCAACTGCAATCTGCAGCGGCTCGATGGCCCGGTTCGCGGGAACGGCAAGATCATCCAAGAACTGGAGGGGGTCTTCCGTGGGGCTGGCTGGAATGTGATCAAGGTGATCTGGGGCGAGGAATGGGACTCGCTGCTGGCGCAGGATGACCACGGCTTGCTGGTGCAGCGGATGGGCGAGGTGGTCGACGGCCAGTATCAAAAGTATGTGGTCATGCCCGGCAGCTACATCCGCGAGCATTTCTTCGGCACCGACCCGCAACTGGCCGAGATGGTTGCCCATCTCTCGGATGAAAAACTGAAGAAACTCCGCCGTGGCGGCCATGATCCTGAAAAGGTTTTTGCCGCCTATCACAAGGCGGTCAATGACCGTGACATGCCGAATCGGCCGACGGTGGTCATTGCCAAGACAATCAAGGGCTATGGCCTGGGCGAAGTGGGTGAGGGCCGGAACGTCACCCATCAGCAGAAGAAACTCAATGAAGAAGAATTGCGGGCCTTCCGTTCGCGGTTTGGCATTCCGATTTCGGATGACGAGGTTGCCAAGGCGCCCTTCTACAAGCCGGCTGACGACTCGCCCGAGATGAAATATCTGCGGGAGCGGCGGGAGGCCCTCGGCGGCTACGTCCCAACCCGTCCCCTGACCGGTCCGCTGCTCGAGACACCGTCGCTCGATGAGTATCGGCCCCTCATCGAGAAGAGTGCCGGACGTGAAGTCTCGACTACCACCGGGGCGGTCACCCTGATGGCCTCGCTGCTGAAAGACAAGTCTGTCGGAAAGTACATCGTGCCGATCGTGCCTGATGAGTCACGGACATTCGGTATGGATCCGCTCTTCAAGCAGTGTGGCATCTATGCCCACACTGGCCAGCTCTACGAGCCGGTCGACTCTGATCAGTTGTTGTACTACCGCGAGGCGAAGGACGGGCAGATTCTGGAAGAGGGGATCACCGAGGCTGGCAGCATGTCGAGCTTTGTTGCGGCAGGCACGGCCTATTCGAGTCACGGCGTGCCCATGATCCCGATCTTCATTTACTACTCGATGTTCGGGTTTCAGCGGATTGGCGATCTGATCTGGGCCGCCTGCGACATGCGGGCCCGCGGGTTCATGCTAGGCGGCACTGCTGGCCGTACAACGCTGGCGGGTGAGGGGCTGCAGCATCAGGATGGCCACAGCCACCTGTTCGCGATGGCTTATCCCACGGTTCGAGCCTATGACCCTGCCTTCGTCTATGAGGTGGTGACGATCATGCTCGACGGCATGGATCGGATGTATGCCAAGGGTGAGGACTGGATCTATTACATCACGGTCTACAATGAAAACTATGAGATGCCGCCAATGCCCTCCGGCTGTGAGGAAGGGATTCTCAAGGGCATGTACCGGCTTCGTGACGTGGCTGCGGCGAAACCGGCTGCGGATGTTCCGCAGGTCCAGTTGTTGGGCTCGGGGGCAATTCTCCGCGAGGTTTTACGGGCGGCTGAGCTGCTGGCGGAGTCGTGGGGTGTATCGAGTACGGTTTGGAGCGTTACCAGCTGGAAGGAGTTGCGTCGGGAGGCCCAGGAGTGCCGCCGCTGGAACATGCTGCATCCCGAGGCCGAACCACGTCAGAGCTACCTGGAAACCACGCTGGCTGCCGCCGAAGGAGTCTTTGTGGCGGCCAGCGATCATGTGCGGGCCGTGCCTGAGCAGCTTGATCCCTGGATTCCGGGCGGCCTCTTCACGCTTGGTACCGATGGCTTTGGCCGGAGCGAGACCCGGGGGCCGCTGCGGCGGCATTTCGAGGTCGACGCCGAGTGCATCGTCGTTGGCACGCTCTATCAGCTGGCCCAGCGGGGCGTGATTGGGGCCGATCAGGTGGCGAAGGCGATCGAGACACTCGGCATCGATCCTGAGAAGGTCGATGCCGCCATGGCCTGAGGCCGGCTGGTAGAGGCAAATTTCCTTGTGTTGCGGCCGTGTTCGTCCGAAACATCTGGTACTATTAAGAAATAAGGATCACGGTGGCTGGCAGCCTTCGCCAGCAAACGGCTTGGGCCGACTTTCAGCGACGTTTTGACCACCTTGTGAGCAAGCATGGCGACAGCATTCACACTGCCCGACCTGGGTGAGAACATTGACTCTGGGGACGTCGTGTCGGTTCTGGTAGCCCCGGGTGACACTGTCAAGCCTGGCCAGGCTGTGCTTGAGGTCGAGACCGACAAGGCGGTTATCGAGGTGCCCTGCCCTCCGGGCGGTGTCGTCAAGGAGGTGCTGGTCAAAAAAGGTGAGACGGTTGCGGTCGGCCAGAAGTTGTTGTCGCTTGAGGCAGCAGGCGCCGCTGCTGCGGCTCCTCCAGCCTCTGCCGCGGCTACGGCCCCGCCCGCAGAGAAGCCTGCCGCCGCTCGGCCAGCGGCGGCGCCGGCCCCGCAGCCTGTTGTTGTCGCTGAACCTGTTGCCGTAGTGGAGCCCGCACCCGCAGTTGAGTCCAACGGTAGGGCGGCTGTAGAAGGCGGCCACCAGGCAGCTGCTGAACCTGCTGGACCTGCAGTGAGGCGGCTGGCTCGTGAGCTTGGGGTCGATCTGGCTCGCGTCACCGGCAGTGGTCCGTCCGGCCGGATTGTTCGTGAGGATGTCGTGGCGGCTGTCCGCCGTGCCGGTGGTGGTGGCACCGCGGTGCAACAGGTAGCCGCTGGCGGTGGAGAACGGGACGAATGGGGGCCGATTCACCGCGAGCAGATGTCCCGGATGCGAAAGACAATTGCTGCCAACATGGTTCGCAGTGTCTCGACTATTCCTCACCTGACCAATTTTGACGACGCCGATGTCACCGAACTGGAGCGGCTACGGAAAGAAAGCGCCGCTGAGTACGCCAAAACAGACGTCAAGCTCACGGCGCTGGCCTTTGTCGTCAAGGCCGTCAGTCTGTCGCTGCGGCAGCATCCAGTGGTGAATGCCTCGGTTGATATGGAAAAGGGCGAGTTGATCTACAAGGATTACGTCAACGTCGGTCTGGCGGTCGACACGCCGCGTGGGCTGGTGGTGCCAGTCCTGCGGGACTGCGATCGGCAGTCGATTCCGCACATTGCCCAAGAAATTGCCCAAACTGCTGAAAAAGCGAAGAATTCACAATATGGTGTTGAAGACCTCCGTGGCGGGACCTTCACCATCAGTAATCTTGGCGCAATCGGAGGAAGCTATTCGACGCCGATCATCAACTGGCCCGAGGTGGCCATTCTGCTGATTGGTCGGTCCCGAAAGCTGCCCGTTGTCGTCGATGATCGGATCGAGCCCCGCCTGATGATGCCTCTGTCGCTGTCGTATGACCATCGGGTCATCGATGGTGCCTTGGCGGCCAGATTTCTGAAGGAAGTGATCGGCTACCTCGAAAGCCCCGGCCGGCTATTGCTGGCCATGTGACCTACGGAACCCCACCGTGACCACCACCGCGAGCATTGATTCGGCCGGGACGGCGAATCTTGCGTTTCTAGAGGATCTCTTCGCCCAATATCAGAGTGACCCTGCCAGCGTGCCGGCTGATTGGCGGCGATACTTTGAGTCACTCTTCAGTGATTCTGGGCCACATCTGGCTAACGGTCACGCCAGCAACGGGCATGCCGTGGCTGCTGTGCTGACGGCCGCGCCATCCACGCCAGCCGTGGCGGGGGACGGCAGGCCGGCCCCGTCATCACCCCCACCGCCGGCTACTTCTTCAACAGCTGCCACCGGATGGCCTGCTGCAGGCCTGCTTGAGGACGACACAATGGTGTCTCCTGAAGGCATTGCCACCGGGCACGCGTTGGCGATCGCTCAAGGCGTTGTGTCTCTGCCCGACGCGCCGGCGGGCGAAGTAAAACCAGCCCCGCTGCCAGATGCCGTGCGGGTGAGCGGCGATGAGCGGTTTGCCTTCCTGCAGGATCGGGTCGACCAGTTGGTGCGAGCCTACCGGGTCCGGGGTCATCTTACGGCCGACATCGATCCGCTAGGCCGCCCCCGGCCGGGCCTTCCGGAACTTGATCCGACTTTCTATGACCTGACCGAAGAGGACATGGATCGGGTGTTCTCGACCGACACCATCGAGGGGCCGCAGTCGATGTCGCTGCGGCAGATCATTCGGCGGCTGCACAACACCTACTGTCGATCGATCGGCGTGCAGTTCATGCACATGGACGACCTTCTGGTGCGGCAATGGCTGCAGGTGCGGATGGAGGGCTGTGAGAACCGGATCCAGCTCGACCGTCGGCAGCAGCTGCGAATCTATCGGCAGATGACGACAGCCGCTGTCTTTGAGGAGTTCATCCAGAAGCGGTTTCTTGGTTCAAAGAGCTTTTCGCTGGAAGGCTCGGAGAGCCTCATTCCATTGGTTGAGATGGCCATAGAGCGGGCCGCCTCGCAGGACATCAACGACGTGGTGATGGCCATGGCTCACCGTGGCCGGCTCAATGTGCTGGCCAACATCATGGGCAAGAGCCCGCAGCGAATCTTTCGTGAATTTGCCGACCTTGACCCCGAACTGCATGTCGGTCGAGGCGATGTGAAATATCATCTTGGCCACTCGACCGACTACGTGGCTGAGAATGGTCGCAAGGTGCATCTCACGCTCTGCTTCAATCCGAGCCATTTAGAGTACGTCAATCCGGTGGCGATTGGCCGGATGCGGGCCCGTCAGGACCGCTCCTCCGATCGGGCCCGGCAGCATGGCATGGTGGTGCTGATCCATGGGGATGCCGCATTTGCCGGCGAAGGCATCATTCAAGAGACGCTCAATCTCAGCGAACTCGACCCGTATCGGGTTGGGGGCACACTGCATGTGATCGTCAACAATCAGATTGGCTTCACCACCGGGCCGCAGGAGTCGCGTTCATGCATCTACGCCACCGACGTGGCAAAGATGTTGCAGATCCCGATTTTTCACGTGAACGGAGAGGATCCTGAGGCGGTGGCCCAGGTAGTGAGTCTGGCGATGGACTTCCGCCGCGAGTTCCAGCGAGATGTCGTTATCGACATGTACTGCTTTCGCCGCCGGGGGCACAACGAGGCTGACGAACCGGCGTTCACCCAGCCGGCGCTTTATCGGGTGATTGAGCAACAGCCGAGCGTCCATGAGAGCTACCTGAAAAAACTGCTTACGCTTGGCGAGGTAACCCGCGAAGAGGCAATGCGGATTGCCGATGAACACCGTGCTCGACTCGATGCGGAACTGTCTGCTGCTAAGCGCGAGGACTATGTCCACCGCAGTGACGTCGCCGGCGTCTGGGCCTTTTACATCGGCGGCCGTGAGAGGGAAGCGGCCGACGTCGAGACCGGGGTTCGCCGTGAAATGCTTTCCGACTTGCTGCGGCAGCTCACGGTGTTACCGGGTGGCTTTGAGCCGCATGCAAAAATCCGCAAGCTCCTCGACGCCCGGCTGGCGATGGCTGATGGTAAGCAGCCGCTCGACTGGTCGGCGGCCGAGGCGTTGGCGATGGGCAGCCTGGCCGTGCAGGGGCTGCGGGTCCGGCTTTCCGGCCAGGACAGCGAGCGGGGAACCTTCAGTCATCGTCATGCGGTTATTCATGACCGGGTTACCGACGACACAGTCTGCCCACTGGCCCATCTGTCGGCCGATCAGGCGCCGGTGGAGATTTACAACAGCCCGCTCTCAGAGTCAGGTGTGCTCGGTTTTGAGTATGGCTACAGTCTTGACTGTCCCGACGGGCTGGTCATGTGGGAGGCCCAGTTTGGTGACTTCGTCAATGTTGCCCAAGTGGTGATTGATCAGTTCATCGTCTCTGCAGAGGATAAGTGGAATCGGCTCTCGGGGATCGTCATGCTGCTACCACACGGCTTTGAGGGGATGGGGCCTGAGCATTCCAGTGCCCGGCTGGAAAGATTCCTGCTGCTGGCGGCGAAAGACAACATCCAAGTGGTTCAGCCGACCACACCAGCCCAACTGTTCCACTGTCTCCGTCGTCAGGTGCTGCGGATCTGGCGAAAGCCGCTGGTGGTCATGACACCCAAGAGTCTGCTCCGGCATCCCAAGTGTGTTTCTACGCTCGAGGATCTTGCTGAGGGTAGCTTTCAACGGGTGATTCCCGACCGGTCTGATCGGTCTCCCGCGGGTATCCGTCGAGTGTTACTGTGCACCGGCAAGGTTGCCTACGAACTGGAAAAGCGGCGGGAAGAGCTCGAGCGACAGGACGTGGCAATCGTGCGGGTCGAGCAGCTTTATCCGCTGCCCCGGAAGCCACTGGAAGAGGCCCTCGCCGGTTACGCAGACGGCACCCCGGTGATCTGGGTGCAGGAAGAGCCAGAGAATATGGGAGCCTGGCGGTTCCTGCGGATTCATTTCGGCGAGCGGCTGTTCGACCGGCTGCCCTTCTCGGGGGTCTGCCGCCAGAGTGCCGCCAGCCCTGCCACCGGCTCGAAGAAAAGCCACGATCTTGAACAGAATGAACTGCTTTCGGCTGCCTTCCACAGCTGATTGCTGCCGATGCACAGCGAGCCCTTCAAAGGCTCTCCTCGGAATCAGCGTGGGTTGGCTATGCTTTGGCTTCGATAGGTTTGGAGGGTTGTCCGAAGGTCGGGCGACCAATTGTCACAACAGAAATTTCTCTCAGCGGCGAAGGATTCCATGGCGATCGAATTGAAGGTTCCGGAAGTCGGTGAATCAATCACCGAGGTTATGATCGGCACATGGAAAAAGGGTGTGGGCGAGCAGGTAGCCGCCGACGAGTCGGTTGTCGAAATTGAGAGTG
>CAZKSP010000005.1:0-28484 GCA_964555385.1 uncultured Chitinophagaceae bacterium | reverse complement strand
TCACTTCATCGCCGGGCCCAACGTCATGCAGGGCTACCTTGACCGACCTGACCTTACCGCCGAGGTGGTGCGGGACGGCTGGTACTGCACTGGCGACATCGCCCGGCTCGACAGCGATGGGTTCATCACGATCACCGGCCGGCAGAGCCGGTTTTCGAAGATCGGCGGCGAGATGGTGCCGCACATGCTGGTCGAAGAGGCGATCAATGAGTGTCTGGGGGCAGCCGACGGTGAACTGCTAGCGGTGGTGACGGCCGTGCCGCATGCCACCAAGGGTGAGCGATTGGTGGTACTGCACCTGCCGGAACTGCCCGACCCGCAGCTGATCTGTCGGCAGCTGGCCGAACGGGGGTTGCCCAATCTTTGGATTCCATCGAACGACAGCTTTGCCCACATCGATGAACTGCCGTTGTTGGGCTCGGGCAAACTCGATCTCCGGGGTTTGGGTGAACTGGCCCGGGAGCGGTTTGGTGACAGCTGAACCCACGACCCCGTCCACCGATCTGGTCTGCCGAGACGACCAGCTGCAGCTTATGGTGAGAACCCGCCTGGGGCGGGCCGACGAGCTGCGGGCCGAGCTGACTATTGAGGTCAGCCTGCAGGCTGGGGCAGTACCAGCGGGTGACGAGTTGGTGCTTGAGGCGGCTATCTCCGGCCCGGAATCAATCCGCTCCACGACTCTACCGGTGCGGCTGCCGGTGCGGTTCACCAGTCAGCGGGAAACCGCGGGAGGAGTTGTGTTCACGGGGCGGATGGTGCTGACTGAGCCAGCCTATTGGACACCCGAACTGCCGATGCGATACCGGATTGCTGGACGAATCCTTGTTGATGGCCAGCCGGTTGCTCAGCTTGACGAGATGATCGGACTGCGGCGGTTGGGTGTCCGCAGTCGCTCACTCTGGCTGGACGGCCGTCGCTGGGTGCCGCGTGGGCTGGCCTGCGGCCGCGCAGATGCCCCGGACATCGCCGACCGGCTGGCTGCGGCGGGGGCAACCGCCGTCGCGATCGTCGAACTCCCGTCTGCGGTCACCGCTGATAGCTGCCCGCCATTTTGGAGTTGCCTTGCCGAGGCTGACCGACTGGGCCGGCCCCTGTTCGTCCGCCTGACAGCAGGTTCACCTGGGGCGACAGCCACGGGTATTGCCCGGCTTGCCCGGCATCCTGCCGTGCTCGCTGTGATGCTGCCGGCTGAGCTGTTCGCATCCGCAGTCGAATGGAAGCGGGTGGCTGGGACCATGCTATTGGCTGCTGAGTTGCCGGGGCATCAGCCGCCGCCGACGGCAGCCCCGCCCGGAATTGATTTGCTAGTGGTCAAGCTGGCGGCCGATGCATTGCCGGCAGACGTCTGGCGGGTGCCTGCGGCCTTTCCGGTTGCCGTCTGGCAGTCAGCGGCTGAGCCAACCCGGGCCGACTGTGACCGGCTGCAGGCGGAGCTTGCCGGTTGGCGGCTGGCGGGCGAGCGGCCGCCTGTTGACTGGGACTGGGCCGGGTTTCTCATCGGGTAAGTGATGCACGGCAGGCATCGGTACACGCAGCACACCGAGTATCAGATCATTCGTAGACCAAGCGATTGGAACGTGCATGTCCTCAGCTGAAAGCTTTGACACCGAGCGATTCTCCCGGCAGGTTCGGTATCAGCCGCTGGGGCGAGAAGGGCAGGAACGACTGGCTGCTGCCCACGTTGTCGTTGTCGGTTGTGGAGCCCTTGGGAGTGTGTCGGCGATGGCGCTGGTGCGGGCTGGTGTTGGCCGGCTAACGCTGATCGACCGCGACGTTCCGGAGTGGAGCAATCTGCCGCGACAGTTCCTCTTTACTGAGCAGGACGTCCGTGAGGGACTGCCCAAGGCAGTGGTCGCCGCCCAGCGGCTGCGGGAGATCGACAGCCATCTACAGATTGTCGGTGAGGTGGCTGACCTAACCGCCGGCACCATCAGCCCGCTTTGCGAGACAGCCGATCTGATTGTCGATGGTACCGATAACTTTGAGGCCAGGTTTCTGATCAATGATTTCGCCTGCCGGGAGAGCATTCCTTGGATCTATGGCGGCGTCATCGGCGCGGAGGGACGGGTGCAGGCGGTCGTGCCCGGCGTCACCGCCTGCCTGCGGTGCCTGATCTCAGAGCCCCCGGTTCCGGGTAGCCTGCCGACCTGTGACACCGCTGGCGTGATTGGGCCGGCGGTACTCGTGGTTGGCGGCGTGCAGGCGGCCGAGGCGATCAAGCTGCTGGTGCGGGCCGACCAGCCACCGCCCAGCCGGCTGCTGGTCTGTGACCTTTGGGAGTCAAACTGGCGGACGATCGATCTTAGCCCCTTGGCCGCAGCCGGCTGCAGCAGTTGCCGGGGTGGTGATCATCCCTGGCTTGCCAGCGAAGGAGGCAGCGGGGCGACTGTGCTCTGCGGGCAGGATGCGGTGCAGTTCCGCACCCTGGCTGGCCAGCCGGTCGATCTTGAGGACCTCGCAATGAGGCTCGGCGAGGTCGGGCCCGTGACGGTCAATCGCTGGCTGCTCCGGGCCGAAGTCGAGCCGGGCATTACCCTGTCAGTCTTCGCTGACGGCCGGCTAATCGTCACCGGCACCCGCGAACCGGCCCGTGGCCGCAGCATCGCCGCCCGCTACGTTGGACTGTGAGGCGTTTTCTTATGACGCCGTGGCGGCGGCCATGATCTTCTGCTCGGTCGCCTCGGCCCGGGAGAACTCGCCGGTCAGGCGGCCCTCAGCTAGCACAATGACCCGGTCGGCCAGCGTCAGCAGTTCGGGCAGTTCGCTCGAAGTGAGGATCACCGCCAGACCCTCGCGGCAGAGCTGGTCAATCAGGGTGTAAAGCTCGGCCTTGGCCCCAACGTCGATGCCGCGGGTGGGGTCGTCGAGCAGCAGTACCCTCGGCTGCGTCAGCAGCCAGCGGCCAATGATGCACTTTTGCTGGTTGCCCCCAGAAAGCCCAGTGATGGCGGCGTGAGGCGAGGGCGTCTTGACTCCCGTCTGGCTAATTGGCCCGGCCACCAGGTGTTCTTCTTGGTGGCGGCTCAGTAGCCGGCCGACTGTCGCCTCAGCAAGGCTACAGAGGCTGATGTTTCCGGCCACGTCGAGATTGGCAAATAGGCCCAGCCGCTTGCGATCCTCGGTGACGAGCGCCAAGCCTGCCTGGCAGGCGTCCCGGGGGTGACGGAAGCGGACCGGCTGGCCGTCGAGGCGAATCTGGCCGGTCCAGTCATCACCGGCGGCCCCAAAGATCGTTTCGAGTACCTCGGTACGGCCTGCTCCCATTAGACCGGCGATGCCGAGGATTTCGCCGGCGTGCACCCGGAACGAGATCTCGGTGAGGCGATCAGCACGGCCTGGTTCGGCCGCCGGCAGGCAGAGCCGCTCGACCTCGAGCAGGCAGGGGCCTGGGGAGCGGTGCTCATGAAACTGGTGCTCGGCAATCTCGCGGCCGACCATCCAGCCGGTCACCTCGGCGGGCGTGGTGTCGCGGCGATCGACCGAGCAGACATGCCGACCGTCCCGCAGCACCGTGATCCTGTCGGCCAGCCGGAAGACTTCCTCCATCTTGTGCGAGATGTAGAGAATCGTCCGGCCCTGCTCACGGAGCCGAGCGATCGTCCGTTCAAGCCGAGCCGATTCCGCCTCGGTTAGTGCACTGGTGGGTTCGTCCATCACGATGACCGATGCGTCGAGTGACAGCGTCTTGGCAATTTCGACCAGCTGTTGGTCGCCAACCCGCAGGCTCCCTGTGCGGCTGCGGGGATCGATCGATGACTCAAGCCCCGCCAGTAACTCTGCTGCCAGCCGCTCACAGGCTTTCCGGTCGAGCAGCCCCAGGGCGGTTCGGGGCTCACGGCCGAGCACGATGTTGGCTGCCACCGACAGGTCTTCAACGAGGGCCAGCTCTTGATGAATGATGGCAATGCCGGCCATCTCAGCGGCTCGGGTGCCAGCAAACTGCACCGGCTGGCCGGCTACCTCGAGCTGTCCGTCGTCAGGGGCGTAGACCCCTGACAGAATCTTCATCAGCGTACTCTTCCCAGCGCCGTTCTCGCCACAGATGGCATGGAGTTCGCCCTGACCAACCTCAAGGGTGACGTTATCAAGCGCCAGCACTCCGGGGAAACGCTTGGTGATTCCCCGCATGGCCACGGCAATGTTGCTGCTGGGGGGCATCGGCTTACTCCACCCGGCGACTGCGGTACTCCCAGATCCGCAGGCAGACCAGGAGCAGGCCGGCTGTCAGACCGGTGCCGACACCAGCCCAGCCACCTGAGGTCATCGCCGTCAGGCTGCCGGCCAACAGCGCGAGAATCGGAATCGTGCAGAGGCCGAGGGCTCCCGGCAGCAGCCGGCGGTCATGCCGTGGCCCACCGCCGGCTTGGGCAAAAGTGACTGCCAGTACAACCACAATGCCGACAATCAGCCCCTCATAGACATCAGCACCCGTTTTGATGATCTTCGAGACGGCATCGATCACCACCCGCAGGAAAACCGCGCCCAACACGGTACCGGGCACCGTGCCGACACCCCCCGACAGCGAGCAGCCACCGACCACGGCCGCGGCAATGGCGTTGAGTTCATGGCCGCGACCTTGATTGACAGGGGCGGCGACCGACTCGTTGGCAACGTAGAACAGGCCGGCCAACGCTGCTGTCATTGCCCCGAAGCAATAGGCGAACCACTTCACGTTGTCGGTGCGGATGCCGGCCAGTCGGGCCGCCTGCTCATTGCCACCGAGGGCCTGCAGGTGGCGGCCGAGGACGGTCCGTGACAAGAGCAGCCAGGTGGCCGCGGCCAATAGCAAGAAGACCGTGACCGGAATCGAGACATTGTCCCGTACCGTCTTGAAGAGCGGGTCGGCCACGTTGATCAGCGCGCTCTTCGTCGGTGTGAGAGCCGCCGTGCCGCTTTCGCAGAGGGCACGGGCAAAGCTTCGCAGGCCGACCAGGGTTGCCAGGGTGGCGATGAAGGGGGGCAGTCGGATGACCGTGATGAGCCAGGTGTGCAGGGTGCCGACAAGAAAGCCAGTCAGCAGGCTGGCTCCGCAGGCAACAGCCACGACGAGCGGCCCGACTGGCTTGAAGCCCATCATCTCTGCCGGTGCCAGGGCCAGCATGGTGGTGGCACAGACCGTCCCGGAGAGGGCGATCATCGAGCCACTCGACAGATCGATGCCACCAGCGATGATCACCACCGCCGCCCCGAGGGAGAAGATGCCGAGCATCGCTGTGTTGCGGGCGATATCGCGGAGACTTTCGTAGGGCCGCTCGTAGTAGCTGTGATTTGAGTCGATCACCGCCGTGATCGCCACGGCCGCCACGATGGCCAATAGAAGCGACCATTCACTCTGCCGCAGCCACTGGAGGCCACGCGAAATTGATGTTCCTGGCATCGGTGCCTCCGGGCGTCAGGCGGGCCGCCGAGGCGGTCAGGAACTGGAAAGGCCGTACTGGGCCAGCCACTTGCGGAATGCAGAAAGGCTGAGGACCTCGATCATGCCGGTGTTCTCAGCCGACTCAAAGTCGGCGGATTTGATCGGGGCGTCAGCATCTTGCTCCCAGGCATCGGGAATGATCAGCCGCAGGCCGGTCGTATAGATGTCGCCGCCTGGTTCTCCCTGCTTTGGAAACATTTCCATGATTGTGGCGTCATCATCGGTGTGCATCGCCAGCAGCAGCCGCACCGTCTGGATGCCCATGTCGAAGGGATTCTGCACCACCATGCAGTCGATCCGACCACCCGCCATGTGATCGAGGGCCGCCGCCTGGGCATCGAAAGTGACAATCGTCACCTGATCGCGGACGCCCCGCTCTTCAACCACTTCGGCAATGGCCGGAGCGTTGTAGGCCCAGATGCCAATCAGGGCCTTCAGGTCTGGGTGATTCACGAGTGCGGTCCGGACGTTGTCGCGGGCCTTCGAGAGATCCATTGAGTCAGCCATGCGGTCGAGTTCGGTGTAGGCCTCGCCGACCGCTTCTTTGAAGCCGTTCATCCTGGCCCGGGCGTTATCGTTGTCGGTAAAGCCGGCGAACTGGACGTAGCCGCCCTCCTTGATGCCCCGGCTACTGAGGAGTTGCTTTCCAGCAGTGCCCAGCAGTCGGCCGCCAACGATGTTGTCAGTGCCGATGTAGTAAGGACGACCGTCGGGAAAGAGTTCCCGGTTCACGTCACCATCAACGGTGATGACCGCCACACCCTTTGCGGTGAGCCGCTTCATCTCCTCAACAATCGCGACGTTTTCAGCCTGAATGACCGAGATGGCAACCCCGGCGATGTCCGACTGGCTGCCAAGCTGACGGAGCTTTTCAATCTGTCCCTGGGCCGTGCCATTGTTCTTCTCCATTACTACCTGAAGTCCCTGCTCAGCCAGACCCGACCGCTTGCCGCCTTCCTGGAGGCCAGCGTTGCAGGCATCCCAGAAGGGGTCGTCACCGTTGGTGATAAATACGAACCGTTGAGGGCCGATCTCAGCGGTCGGCTTGGCTTCTTTGTCAGCCGAGCCGCAGCCAACGGTACCGAGGGATATGGCCACTGTGAGCAGCCAAAGGGCAAAGAAAGGCCGGTGAAGAACCGATTGCTGATTCATTTGTGAGCCTGTTTTAAAAAGTGTTGCCGCGGCTTGGCTTCGGTGAACGTTTCATCGCACCGGCCCCCCACGACTGATTGGGATGCTCATTCAGCGTCTCTCGACGATGAACTGTCGAGGGGCTTCCCACGACCTCGGATTAGTAGTGTAACCCGCTTTTTCGCAGATGCACCAGCGGTCCACCTGCGGTGTTCGTTCCGGCAACAGTAATGTCGCCGATGACAATCACGTGATCACCAAGGCTGGAAGCCTCCGTCGCCTCTGAAAGGGGGCGGACAAGGCACTCCATCCAGCCAACGGTTTCTGGGAGGATGGCTGCTCCGCAGGGGGATCGGCTAATTGCTAGGCCGGCAAAGGGGTCGTGTTCGTCAGTGGCTGGCTTGCCAAACCGCCCGAGCAGACTTCGTTGTGAATCGGCCAGCAGATTCACAACGAAGCGAAACTCACGGCCTCCCGCTGCCTTGAGAAACTGCCGATCACGCCCTACCGCGACTGAAATCGCTGGTGGCTCAAATCCCGCCTGCATCAGCCAACTTGTCAGCATCGTTCGGTCAGCGTCGTCCTCTCGCCAGGTCACGATGAAGAGGCCACTGGGAATGCGACCGAGCAGAGTGCCGACCGATTCACTGGTTGTCGTGGGGGTGGGGGAGTCCGGCATGATGTCTCCTGCAATTGTGGAAACCCACTAGTTTAGCGGTGCTTTCCGGGAACTCCTAGATTTCTCGGGGAAAACACGCCATGGCCAGTTTTTCCGCCCTGCTTGTGATTGGTTCAGCCGCGTGGGGACAGGGAGAGCCTGGTGAACCAGGCAGTTTCGCCAAACTGAGGCAGGTCGGTGAAGTCGATGACCGCTGGCGGGTGAAGGGAGAAACCGGTGGTGGCCTCGGCCGACATTTCTCCTAGAGTCTCGTCGGTTTGCCAGCAGGTTTTTTGCTGGCAAACCGAATGAAAGCAGTCCGTGTCTGTTCGTGATCGCTCGGCCGCTCATGCAACCACTATTTTCAGGGACGACAAAATCGTCGGCATTGAGGGTTGGCCTGAAGGGCCGTCCTGTCTGCTTCTCGGTGGTTTGTCGGCTTGCGTTCTGCCTGGTTGGTTTGGTGGCAGGGAGCCACCAGCCGTTGGCGGCCCGCGGTCTCGGGTGGGCGGGGCAGGACGGCACTCTGCTGACAGGTGGGACGCGGCACTGGACGCCGGCCTGGGGCGGAGAAGCCGCAAGCGTTCAGTTCGCGACCATGGCGGACAATCGAGAAATTGGCAGCTTTGCAGACGGTGCATACGAATTGGTGCCCCCGCCGCCAGATGAAGTTCAGCTTCTTCCGCCGACTGGGACCGGCGGGCCTGTCGTGCTCGATATGCCGTACGAGCCGATGCCAATGTCTTGTGACTTCTATCCGTCTGCCAGCAGTGGCTTCCCTGATTGCTTCGATGATCTCTGGGCTCCCCGGCCGTGGTTCTGGCAGTTGCTGCCCAACAACCTGATCTATACCAGCTACCTCGCCGGTCCCAAGGAACCAAGGTTCGCAACGGTCTGGTACAACGACACCGAGCCATCGGTGATCAATCCGAATGAGCAGAACGGCTGGCTCTGGGATTCAACCCTGGGCGGCAGGGTTTCAATTGTTCGCTATGGCTCCGATCCGGTGCTGCATCCACAAGGATTTGAGGTGCAGCTTGAGGGGGCCGCCTTTGTTCGACTCGATCCAGAGGACGACCGGGATCTTCGTTCAGCCGACTATCGCTTTGGGATTCCGGTCGTTTATGGCGTCGGTCGTTGGCAAACCAAGCTTGCCTACTACCACAACAGTGCCCATCTTGGGGATGAGTTTCAGATCAAATACCCTTGGTACGAACGAATCAATTACGTTCGTGACGTGATTGTCTGGGGGAACTCGTATTACCTCTACGACTGGCTCCGGCTCTATGGTGAGGTTGGCTTTTCATTTTTCAATTCGGGTGGTTCAGAACCCTGGGAGTTCCAGTACGGCACGGAACTGATTCAGGCTCGTCCGACCGGCATCCGGGGTGCACCGTTTCTTGCCGTGAATGGCATCTCGCGGCAGGAGCTTGACTGGGGTGGAAACGTCTGCGTCCAGGTCGGCTGGGCATGGCGGGGCCCCCGCAGCGAGCGGCTCTTCCGACTAGGCTTCGAATACCTCTATGGGGCAGACCCGCAGTTTGAGTTCCTCCGGCGGAATCAGAACCCCTTCGTTGCCAGCGACGGACAGACCAACCAAAACCGTGCCGGCATCGGGATGTGGTACGACTACTGACTTCACGGAAAGCTCGGGCCTCCTGCCAATCCTGTTCGGCACAAGATGGGCAGCCCTCGATGACTTGTATTGTAGAGCTGGTTTTGAGGGGGAACGCCGACGTCCAGCGTGGGCCGGGGCTGCCCGTGCCCTGTCCCCGAACACTCGCTGCGGCCCTCCAAACCTTCGCTCGAAGCTGCCTGCGCTCCGCCATCCATGGCTCCGCTGGCCAGCTACGCCGGCTCTCAGGGCACGAGCACCCCTCCCGGAATATCGAGTCGGGATTAGATCCAGACCGGGTAGGCTCGGGGGTCGGCAAACGCTCGAGGAGCGTTGGGCGTATCCTCGCCCCGCGACGAGACTTTTGCCGACCCCGAGCCGGCGATACACGCAGGCCGAATGCGGTCTAACCTGCATAAGTCGTGCCGAACTGGATTGGCCTCCTGCCCGACTTTCCTTGGGGCGGAACGCCCAAAGCCGATGTTTGTGACGTTCCGCTGGTGCTCATTGGCGGCAGCTGCTTAACGGAAAGCGCCGACATCGTGTCGGCTTTTCCTTGGCGGGCCTCCGCCCGCTGGTGCTGATTGGCGGCATCCTGCCGCCGGGTGGCAGTCAGTAGCGCAGGGCGGCAGGACGCTTGTGCCAGTATGCTTAAGTAGATTCCCTTTCAGTAATCACGATTTTCATGCCCCTGCTTGCCATTGAATCGACCTGTGACGAAACCGCGGCTGCGGTCATCGACCGTTCGCGTCGGGTGCTGGCCAGCATTGTGGCCAGCCAGGATACGCTCCATGCCCGGTGGCGGGGCGTCGTGCCCGAGATCGCCTCGCGAGCCCATGTTGAACGCATCATCCCAGTCATCACTGAATCCGTGCAGGCTGCCGGGATCGCCAAACAGGATCTCGAGGCGGTCGCCGTCGCAGTGCGGCCCGGATTGGTGGGGTCACTGCTTGTCGGGCTTTCCGCCGCCAAGGCGATCGCCGCCGTGCTCCGCCTGCCATTGATTGGCTACGACCATGTGGCCGCTCATCTCTACGCCTGCCACATCGCCTTCGGTGACCGTCTCCAGTACCCAGCGGTTGGGCTGGTAGCCAGCGGTGGGCATACCTCGCTTTTCCGGCTGACTGGTCCGCTTGAGCTTGAGCGACTTGGTGGCACCATCGACGATGCCATTGGCGAGGCCTTTGACAAGGCGGCGAGCCTGCTGGGGCTGGCCTATCCCGGTGGGCCAGAAATCGAGCGACTGGCGGCTACGGGCGATCCCAAGGCCTATCGGTTTCCGCGGCCGCTGGCGCAGGACCGCTCGCGGCTTGATCTCAGCTTTAGCGGGCTAAAGACGGCCATCCGGTATCAGGTGCGGCCGCCGGGCGCGATCGAGCGGCAGCTGAGCCAGCAGCAGCGGGCCGATCTGGCAGCCTCGTTTCAACAGGCGGCGGTCGATGCCCTTGTCGCCAAGGTCGAACTGGCCATCAGTCGCACGGGCTGTCGGATGGTTGTGGTAGGTGGGGGTGTGGCCGCCAATAGTCTGTTGCGGCGTGAACTTGAGACGCTTGGTAATCGCCGTCGGGTGACTGTGCTTATCCCACCGCTGAGTCTCTGCACTGACAATGCAGCCATTGGCGCCATTGCCTGGGAACAACTCGATCGCGGTGATCTGGCGACACTCGAACTTGATGTACGGCCTGGTACTGATCGGTCGCGTCGACAGACTGCGAGCCTCACACCCCGTGCCGGGTCTCCGCCAACAGTTCTACCTCGCCGCTGACGACGTCGTACATCATGCCGACGACACCGATGCGTTGGTCATCTATGAGTTGCCGGATGGTCTGACTTTCTTCGAGCAGCTTGCGAACTGTCCGAACGACATTCCGGCGGGCCACGGCATCGATTATTTGCTGCCTCGCTTCACTGCCAGTCGCAGTCAGACCACGGCAGTCCCCCTCCGTGACAACCCGACCAACCTGTTGAAAAATTTCGCTGATGTGCCTGCAGCCGGGAGCGATTGAATGATCCGGATGACATGACTCATCGATCGCTGCCGCGATCGCTCCGCAACGGGTATGGCCGACAACCGCCACCAGTCGCGCGCCGGCAACGGCTACGGCGTATTCAGCACTGCCAATCACCTCACTGCTGATGATGTTGCCAGCTACCCGGACACTGAAGATATCACCGAGACCAAAATCAAAAATGGCCTCAGAAGGGGATCGAGAGTCGATGCAACTGAGGATGACCGCCAGTGGATGTTGGCTGGCGGCGGTTGCCTGCCGCTGTCGGGACGGGCTGCGTTTCAGTGGCTGACCAGTGCGGAAACGGAGGTTGCCCTCCAACAATCGCTCCAGGGCCTGCTGGGGGCTGGTCAGCCGTTGCACATCCTCGCTGGCGTGTTCAACAAACCTGATTTCATCGTGCAGGCCAGGAAAGCGGTCGCCGAAGCCCACCAGGCTGAGCTTGACCCAACGGGCCGGCGCACCCGTCCGCTGAAAATCTGCGAGCAGGTCAAGGATGTCGGGGTCGATGAAATCGGTGTTGGTCGCGTCGATCAGCAGCGTGCCACCCGGCGGAACATCGAAGAGTTCTCGCTGGATCGCTGCACGATTGAAGAAGGTCACTTGGTTGGCGAGTTCAAGCCGGATGACATCGCCTGCGGTGTGCTTTTCCAGTGTGCGGGTCAGGGGGCGGCGGTAGTTGGAATGGAGAATGAAGAGGATACTGCAAGCCAGGCCGATGCCGATGCCAACCAGCAGGTCGGTCAAGACAATAGCCACTACGGTGGCGACGAAGGGGACGAATTGAGAAAAACCTTCCCTCCAGAGTTGGCGATACCGCTTGGGGTTGGTCAGGCGGTAGCCGGTCTTGATGAGGATGCCAGCGAGCGTTGCCAGAGGAATTTCGTTGAGCCAGTGAGGTAGCACGAGCACGCAGCCCAGCAGCAACCCGCCATGCGCCATGGTTGCCAGCTTGGTGCGGCCGCCGGCATTGACATTGGCTGTGCCCCGGATCACTGCCGCGCTGATCGGGAGGCCACCGAGCAGGCCTGAGACCATGTTGCCCATGCCCTGCGCTAGCAGTTCGCGGTTCCGGGGCGTTCGCTGCTGGAGCGGGTCGATTTTATCGACTGCCTCGATTGCGAGTAGCGATTCCAGACTGGCGATCACCCCGATTGTCACCGCTGCCAGGTAGACGCGTGAGTCAGCGAGGCTTGTGAAGTCCGGAAAGCTGAACAGGCCTACGAGGCCCTCAGGCCCGTTTGCCAACGGCACTGACACCAGGTGCGTTGGCCCAACTGCCCAGGGGCTACCAGCTCGTTTGAGAAGAACGTTAGCGGTGGTTCCTACCACCACAGCGACAAGCGGACCTGGAATGCCCGAGCGTCGCAACGTCCTCACCTGGTCCCAGGCAATGACAAGCAGCAGGGACCCGATGCCAATTGTGGCTGCTCCCGGAAGAAAGTAACGAAACGATTTTGGTAGGTCCGAAAAGGTGGTCTCGTGATCAGGCTGATTGAACGACATTTCACCGATGGGGTCGATGTCGTAGCCAATCAGGTGAGGCAATTGTTTCAGGATGATGATGATGCCGATGGCCGCCAGCAGGCCCTTGATGACGCTCGTGGGAAAGAAGGAAGCGATGAAGCCGGCCCGAAGCAGGCCGAATGCAATCTGGATGAATCCCGCGAGCATGACCGCCGTAGCAAATGCCTCAAAGCCACCGAGGGCTGCCGTTTGGGCGGAGACAATGGCGATCAATGCCGGTGAGCCGCCCGACACGCTGGTTCGTGAACCACTGATTCCGCCGACGACGATGCCGCCAACAACTCCGGCAACAATGCCCGAGAGCAGCGGAGCCTGCGCGGCGAGTGGTACGCCCAGGCACAACGGCAAGGCGACCAGAAAGACCACGGTACCGGCCATCAGGTCAGCCGCGAGGTGAACTGGCAGTCGCCACTGAGGGGACATTGACAAGCCTTCTAGCTGGATTCCTGATGCGAATGCTACCCGTCATCGGCAACGGAACTCACCGAACACTTCAAATGTCGTTCGAAAAAGCATTTCATAGCCTTTTTCCACCTTGGGCATTGCCCGAACTCGCCGAGGGTTTTCGGGTCTGCCGTCCGCCGCATCCTGCGGCAGCAGACTTTTTCCATAGCCTGCTAGGCACGATGTCGCGGGCACAGGCTGCTGGTGCTGGCTGCTGGCCGTCACTTTCCAGCACCATCCGTGCAGGGTATCGTGGACTCATCGCGTTTCGGCAGTTTTCAGCCAACCCCCTTTCTCGGAGCAGTATTGGCATGACCGCAGCATCAGCAGGTTATATCACCGACGTCGATTACATTCCCGGTTTCTACCCGCACATGTCGCCGGTGGCGATGCGGTATGCGGCATCACTCAACCGGGTCGTACCACCTGCGACCAAGAAGAAATTTCGGTACCTTGAACTCGGGTGCGGGCTCGGCCGTTCATTGACCACGCTGGCAGCGGCCAATCCCCAGGGTGAATTCGTCGGTGTCGATGTCAATGCAAATCATGTAGCTGCTATCGATAAGGATATCGCAACCGGAGAACTGGCGAACGCTCGGGCGATTGCGTGCGACTTTGCGACACTGCCGAAGGATCTTGGGAAATTCGACTTCTTGACCCTCCACGGTGTCTTCAGCTGGGTGGCTCCGGAGGTGCGGCAGCAGATTCTTGAGGTCGCCAAAGAGCATCTTGCTCCTGGTGGGTTGCTGCTTGTCAGCTACAACGCCATGCCCGGCTGGGCTCATTTGCAGCCCATTCGGGGGATCCTTCGACAGTACGCAGCCTTGCGTCAGGGAGATACGGTTCAGCGAATCCGAGACGCCCTCAACTATCTGGTGTTCATCCGGGATAAGAAGGCGAAGTATTTCGAAGACAATCCGCGGGCGGCTGCCTATGTGGACGGACTGCTCAAGCAGGATCTGCGGTATCTAGCCCACGAGTACCTCAACGAGCACTGGACCAGTTTTTATTTTTCTGAGGTAGCCGGAATGTTTGGCTCCGCTGGGCTGGCCTTCGTCGGTAGCCTGCCGATCCATACGAATTTCTGGGATCTTTGCGTTCGGCCCGAGTTTCAGGAACTGTTCCGGACAACCAGCAATCGGTTGGTGACCGAGTCCCATAAAGACTTTTGCGCGAACACCGCCTTTCGTTGGGATATTTATGCCGCCGAGCCAAGGGTCATGCAGAGCCCTGAAGAGCGTCTCAAGCAGGTCGACGACCTGTATTTTCGAGGGGCCCGCCCGGGTATCTCGCTGCCGCACCAGGTGAACCTTGGGGTGGTGACCTCGACAATACAAGGCCCGCTTTATGAAACCTTGCTCAAGGTTCTCTCAAAGAACAGCCTACGACTCTCCGAAATTCTCAAGGACAAGTCGCTGAAGGGGAACCCGGCGGCCGACCTGATTCGGGCCGTCGATGCTGGTGTTGCAATGGGGCTGTTCGATGTAACCGCCGGCCCAGTGAAGATCGCAGAGAAGATCGCAGACGAGCCGATGAAGGGGAGCGTAGAGGTGGCCTCACCCTTCAACCGGGCGGTGCTTGCGAGTGACGCCCTCGGTGGTCGGCCCGTTGCACTTGCGAGTGTGGCGACCGGGACTGGCCATACCCTCGGGGATTTCGATGCAGCGATCCTGCACGAACTGACCAATGACGGACCCGACGGCTTGGTCCAGCGGGTTGATGCTCGGCTCACCGGAAGTGGCAGGTCACTGCAGCAGGAAGGAAAACCCGTCACTGACGCGACGGCTCGGCAGCAGCTTGTCGAATCGGCCTGCACCGCATTTACCAGCACCAGTCTGCCGCAGCTCGCTCAACTGGGCATTGTTTCAACCGCCGACTAGCAGAGGCGCAATCACCCAGGAAAGGGCGATGGTGGGTTGGGCTGAGGCTGTCCCGGTGGATGAACGGGCACGATTGGCGGCACTCCCGGGCTGGCCGGAATCGGCTGAGCTGTTCCGGGCAGCTGTGGCGGAAGCTGCGTTGCCTGGGGGAGTACACCTGGCTGCATCTGCGTCGGCTGAACTCCTGAGCGGGCGTTGAGATCGGCTACCAGTTGTTGTACTTCGGGGCGGATACCAATTCCCTGGTTGTTGAAGATTTCAGCTGGCGTCACTCCGTAACGACCGTAGAGAACGCCGTCGGCGTTGTGGTCGATTGACAGGTCAGCCCCACCAAGTGAGACGCCTAGGAACAGGCCACGGCTGCGAGCGTAGGAATAGATTTCAGCACCGAGACGGGCATCGGTCGCAGCGTTGGCCTGTCGGCCAACTGGGCCCACGGCGATGGATGCGTCGGCTCCAAGTGTTACCTTCTGCCCGTTGAGAATGTTTGTCAGGCTCTGCGGTGTTTTAAACACCAGCACGATGTCGGCGGCTTGAACACCAGCCTGAAAACCGATACTGCCACCGCCCATAGTCACCATCGCTGGTGCGCTCCACGAATTGTCGGCATTTCTGACGTGAAGCACTCCCCGTCCATAATTTACTCCGAGGATAAATCCCCCCTTGATCATGTTCGGGAAGATCGCCACGCCGGAGGCAGATTGCAGCATGCTCGGTGGAATCGACTCGATCTGCAGTCCGAAGAATTGGTCAAGCGTCTGGCGAGAGGCAACAACCGTTTGTACTTCTGGGCCTGTTACGGTTGGAACGGTCTGGGCGACTCCAACCACCGAGTTCATTAAAACGATCGCGGCAGCACTGAGCACGGCGGTGAAGCGGCGGCAATGTCCGGAACAGACAGAGGATTTCATGGGGCGTTTTCTCCCGGTTGCTAGAACGACAATCGCGAACACTAGCCCCAATGGTTTCGCGTTGTCGAGATGAGTTTTTAGCAAACCTGGCCAATGTCAGCGGTAGGAGTGTTGCGCCCGCAGCTTTAATCGGCCTTTTTCGAAACCCGGAAGACTTCATCCAGAGTTGTCATGCCGCTGAGGACCTTATCGAGGCCGTCGTCGAACATGACCCGCATTCCACCGGCAACGGCCGCCCGGCGAATATCCTGCGTGGCTGCCCCTTGAAAGGCAAGTTCCCGGATTTTGTTGTTCAGTACCATCAATTCAAAGATGCCCATGCGGCCTTTGTAGCCCCGCTTCTGGCACTTCACGCAGCCTCTGCCCTTCATGAAGTTGGCAGTGGCAAGTTGTTCTGGCGTGAAGCCAGCTGCGTGTAGTTCACTTTCGAGCGGCTCGTGCGGCTGTTTGCACTTGGAACAGTTGAGCCGTACCAGCCGCTGCGCCAATACCGCCACGACGCTTGAGGCGACCAGATAGGCCGGAACGCCCATGTCGATCATTCGGGTGACGGCACTCGGTGCGTCGTTGGTGTGCAGCGTACTGAAGACAAGGTGGCCTGTCAGCGATGCTTGAATACCCATCTGGGCCGTTTCGGTATCTCGCATCTCACCAACCAGAATGACGTTTGGTGCCTGCCGCAACATGGCCCGGATCACCCGAGCGAAATCAAGCCCAATGTTGTGCCGCACCTCCACCTGATTGATGCCGCTTAGATAGTATTCGACCGGATCCTCGGCGGTGATGATCTTGGTGTCCGACCGATTGAGCTCGTTGAGTGACGCATAGAGGGTGGTGGTCTTGCCGGAGCCGGTTGGTCCCGTCACCAGGATGATCCCGTTGGGTCGACGGATAAGGTTTTTGAATTGTCGGAAATCGTTCTCGGATAGTCCGAGTTGGCGGATCCCAACCTTGATGTTGTCTTTATCAAGGAGCCGCATGACCACGGACTGGCCGTGGTTGGTTGGCAGCACGCTGACGCGAAGATCAAAGTCCTTGCCGTCCTGGGTGGTGATTTTGATCCGGCCGTCCTGCGGTCGCCGTCTTTCGGCAATGTCGAGTCGGGCAAGAATTTTGATGCGGGAGAGAATGGCGCCGAGTAGTCTCCGGGGGGCGCTGTCCCTGACCACCAACCGGCCGTCGATCCGATACCGCACCCGAATCTCATCCTCAAACGGTTCGATGTGAATATCGCTGGCCTTCAGAGACACTGCCTCGGTGATGATGAGGTTGACCAGTTTGACCACCGGTGCCGATGACTCGTCCTCGTCCTGCTTGAGTGCTGCCTCCTGCTCAACCGTGGTTTCGGTGAAATCGATTTCGGTGTCGGTGAACTCCTGGGTAAGCATTGAGTCGGCACTCTCACCATCTCCAGAACCGTAGTGCCGATTAATGCTCTCGACGATTTGGTCCCGCATCGCCAGAGTCATTTCGACTTCGCGGTTGAGAATGAACCGCAATTTTTCCTGGGTGTCGATGTCGGTCGGATCGCTGGTGGCAACCTGCAGCATCGTCCCTTCTTCACGCAAGGGCAGGATGGTGTTTTCGCGAGCCACGCTTTCCGGCACCAGATCGATCACCTCGTCCGGCACGGTCATGCCTTCAAGGTCGGTGAACGCCATGCGGTTGGCTTTGGCCAACGCCTTCATCACCCGGGCGGGCGGGGCGTAGCCGAGCCGCAAGATTTCTTCATGCAGCTTTTTGCCTGAATCGCCCGCGACCTTGGTCGCTTCCGTGAGCTGTTCTTGGCTAATGATTCCCTTGTTGACAAGGATCTCGCTGAAGCGGTCAGGCATCGTGCAGTCACGCAGTCGCAGGTGGGGGGGGATTTTTCAGGAATGTATCGGGGTGTTCATACCCCGGAGCGCAACAACAGAGGAAGACGAGATCCTCGTTGCCGGTATTACGAATGGTGTGCTGGCTCCCAGGTGGGATGGCGATCGCGTCGCCCGGACCAACCAGACGAGTTTCGTCGGCCAGCGTCATCTCAGCAACTCCCGTAAGAATGTAATAGATTTCTTCGGTGATTGCGTGGTGGTGAGGGGTTGTCGCCTGCCCGGGCGACAGGCGGGCCTCAGCGAGCGACTGGTTACGAATCGCCGAATTACGATGTGCCATAATTTCACGAATTGTCGACCCATCGACTGTCGTAAAAGGGACGGCGTCGTCTCGGTTGAGGACATCCATCTACAAAAATCCAGGAGGGGAGAAATCAGGTCGTGTCGCCTAAAGTCTACCGCATAGCCGTCTGGCAAGCTCTCAGAGGTTTTTCTGGTAGAGGATGGCTGGCGGTAATGGTCGGATGTCCCATGGGGTTTCAGTAGGCCTTTGGGTGAGTTGGTCCGGTAGTTGATTGGCTGTCGGCCTGATCTCGGCCTCTACAATCAAGCGGCTGCCTGTCGGAGCCGTGTTCGCCACGGCTTCCAAAAGCCGATTGATTTCTCCGAAATGAGTCTGAAACATCTCCCAGGGTGGTGAGACAAAGGTCAGCCAAGGTGCATCGTCGGGAAGCGGTGGAAATCGTTTCGGCCAGAGCAGGACATCACCGGGAATGATTTCAACACAGCCCTTCAGTCCAAGGTCGACGGCTGAACGCCGCAGGCAGGCTACGGTGGGGAAATGACGCTCCGCAAAAATACCCCGCTTCGCGCCGCGACTGATTGCCTCAAAGCCAATGGCCCCAGTGCCAGCGAACAGGTCGATCGCCGTCGCGCCGCGAACATCTGTTCCCAGCAAATCAAAAACTGTTTCGCGGACCCGGTCTTTCATCGGTCGGGTGGGGCCTCCGGGCTGGAATGCCAGCCGGCGTCCCCGCAATTCACCTCCGATGATTCGGGGGGGGCTTGATGGTTCTGTCGGGCCGCAGGATGGTGCTTGCTCGCCA
The DNA here is from genome assembly GCA_964555385.1 of uncultured Chitinophagaceae bacterium. Classification (GTDB taxonomy): domain Bacteria; phylum Planctomycetota; class Planctomycetia; order Pirellulales; family UBA1268; genus UBA1268. Next base: position 9,967 of record CAZKSP010000005.1, on the reverse strand, counting down.
CGTTGTGGAATAGGGGAGCCACCGTTTCGGCGACCAGCACGAGCGACTTTTTTACGGGCCATGGGAGAGCCGGGAGCGGGTGCCCGGACAGTTTGGATGAATTCTGGTCATCAACGGATGCCAACTGACATGGTATCGTACGTAGAGAGAGGTAGCTGGAGCGGAGCCGCCATTATTTTTGGGAGACAAACAAATGCGAACAGGCAGTTCAAATCACTGCTCGGGGTGGAGCCTGACCATCAAGCGAGCGACAGCGACCCTGGTAGGCGTAAGCCTGCTCGCTGGCGCAGCCTGGTCAGCCGCGGTGGCAGCTGCCGACGTTCCCGTGGTGGAGGAGGATTCCGCCGCCACGGCAACGGGGGCCAAGCAGAGCTTTGCCAAAGCCCAGCAGGAACTCAAGCGACTGATCGGCGAATTGGCAGCACTTCAGGCGGAATACCAGCAGCCTGGTGCGAATAAGCAGCAGATCGAGGCTCGTTTCAATGCCGCTCGGGACGAAGCTCGGGCAGCGGCAGCCAGCCTTGAAACCAGCGCCATGGCTCTGGTTCGGGCGGAACCAGATAACGAGGCAGCAATACAGGTCGTTCGCGATGTGATTCAAGGGGCGATGGCATCCGATGATCCGCAGAGGGTGCTGGCGGTCGCTGAGACGCTGCGGGATGGCGGGGCTGCCGATGCTCCGATACTGCTTGCCGGCGCGACGGCGGCCATGACGATGTCGAAACTTGAGGAGGCCACCGAGTTCGTCAGGGCGGCCGCAGCAGCTGGGGTCAATCCTGGAAAAATCGAATCACTCGAGCAGGCGATCGCGTCGGAACGCCCCAAAGTCGAGGCTGAAATGGCCAAGCGGGCGGCCGAGGCTGAAGCAGACGATCTCCCCAGAGTAAAAATTGAGACGACCAAAGGGGAGATTGTGGTCGAGCTTTTCGAAAACGAGGCGGCCAACACCGTTGCCAACTTTATCAGCCTGGTTGAACAGCACTTCTATGACGGCACCCCTTTTCATCGGGTGATCCCCCAGTTCATGGCGCAAGGGGGAGATCCAACTGGTACGGGAACCGGTGGCCCGGGTTATGCGATTGCCTGTGAGTGCGAAACTCCTGCTGCCCGGAAACATTTTCTCGGCAGTTTGTCGATGGCACATGCTGGAAAGAACACCGGTGGTTCACAGTTCTTTCTCACGTTCCGACCGACCGAACACCTGGACGGACGTCACACAGTGTTCGGTCGGGTCATCGAAGGGTTTAGCGTCCTGCCGAAACTGCAGCGAACCGAGGGTGAGCAGGCGGGAGGTGAACCTGATAAAATCCTCAAGGCTGAGGTTTTGCGTAAGCGGGACCATGACTATGTGCCCGACAAACTACCGTCACGCCGTTAACGGCCCACGCCAGTTTTCATGCAGGTTCACGGCGCCCGCTCTTCACTGGCTCGATTAGAGGAGAAAATTATGCTGCCCGCAAAATTCTGGCGAACCACAGTTTTGGTTGGCGGGGTGGTGCTGGCTATTGCCAGTGTTGTTTCGGCACAACAAACTTCAAAAACGAGGTCATCAGCAATGGAACAAGCGGCGGAGAAAAATCCTGCAATTGCCGGCCGACTGCCCGACAGCGAGATTCCAAAAACCGATGCTGAATGGCAAAAGCGGCTGACTCCCGAACAGTTTGAAATTGCCCGGAAGAAGGGAACCGAACGGGCCTTTACAGGGAAGTACTGGAACACGAAGACACCGGGTACCTACCGATGCATCTGCTGCGGCGAGCCACTGTTCCGATCAGGCGAGAAGTTTGAGAGTGGCTGCGGATGGCCGAGTTTCTTCGCTCCGATCGACGCCAAAGAGGGTGACGTCAAGGGTACTGCCATTGCCGAGCATATGGACCGATCCCTGGCTGGTATTCCTGGTTTCGGTGTTCGGACCGAAGTGACCTGTCGCCGTTGTGGCGCCCACCTCGGGCATGTTTTCAACGATGGGCCACCTCCGACCGGACTTCGCTATTGCATCAATTCGGCGTCAATTCTGCTTGATCCCCTCGATGCACCGGGAACTGGAAAGCCGCAGCCCAAAAATGCTTCCGAATAGCCCTCCGGCGAGGGGATTCCTTCGGTCTGGCGGTTCAGTGAGTCACCCCTTTTGTGTGGGTCTTCCTCGTCTACACTAGAAGGTTTCGCGTCTCGCAGCCATTGCTTGGCACCGCCCAGGAGCAGCCTGTTGTCAGAGCCAATCATCAATTTGTCGCAGCAGCAGGCGATCGAAAAAGCCGACACGCTGATTGAGGCGTTGGGGTGGATTCGGAAATTCCGAGATACCACCACCGTGATCAAATTGGGGGGGAGTGTGCTGGAACACCCCGACGCGCTACGGCATCTGCTGCTTGACATTGTCTTCATGACGACGCTCGGCATGCGAGTGATAGTGGTGCATGGAGGCGGAAAGGCGATCTCCCGGGCTATGGATGAGGCCGGAATCGAACCCCGGTTCGTTCAGGGGAGGCGGTACACCGACGAACCGACCCTCTCTATTGTCGAGCGGGTTTTGGCGACAGAACTCAACCATGAGTTGGCGGCAAAGATCGAAGAGTTTGGTGGTCGGGCCATGTCACTCAACTTCTGCTCCACGAATGTGCTGTTCGGTGAGCCATTGACGTTGACCAATCAAAGTGGCGAGCCAATAGACCTTGGGCGGGTTGGTGAGGTGACCCGGGTCGACCGGTTGACAATCGACAACCTGGCCTACGCCGGTCAGGTCCCTGTTATTCCATCGATGGCAATGGGGGAAGATGGGCGGAAACTGAATGTCAATGCCGATACGGCGGCAACAGCAGTGGCGGCGGCGATTAATGCCGAGAAACTGGTTGTGCTAAGTGACATTCCAGGCGTTCTCGCTGACCGCGATGATCCCGAAAGCCTGATCCACTCACTCACCGCGACCGAGGCAAGGCGGCTGATTGAGGATGGCACAATCGCCAGTGGCATGATTCCAAAAATAGAGGGCTGTCTCGAAACGCTTGCTCAGGGAGTCAAGAAGATTCACATCATTGATGGTCGGCTGCGGCATTCGCTGCTGTTAGAGATTTACACCACCAGCGGTGTCGGGACCGAATTGGTGACAGATTCAGGAATCGGAGCGGAGCGAGTGACGGCCGACGCAGCGGAAGTCGGCTGAGACAAGCGGTGGATATCGTTTCGTAGTTCGAGCAAACCCCTTCAGCCCGAATGGAGAGCATTCATGGCAACTATTGACGCCACTCCCACCACCCCGGGGTCGCAACCGGGGCCGCGGACGCAAGAAATCATTGAAACTTTTTCGCGTTACGTCGTGCCCAACTATCGCCGCTTCGATGTCTGTCTGGTTCGTGGTGAGGGATCGCGGGTCTGGGATGCCGATGGAACGTGTTACCTCGATCTGTTTCCCGGCTGGGGCTGCAATCTACTTGGTCACTGCCCCGCGCCGGTGGTCCAGGCCGTCCAAGAGCAGGTCGCAAAGCTTATTCATGTGCCCAACAGTTGGTACATCGAACCACAGGGAGAGTGGGCTCGCCGTCTCTCCGAGCGGTCGTTCGGTGGGCAGGCTTTTTTCTGTAATTCCGGCACCGAGGCAAATGAGGCTGCGATCAAACTGGTCCGACTGCGGAGTGATGGAAAACGACACAAAATCATCACATTTCAGGGTGGGTTTCACGGGCGCACCATGGGCAGCGTGTCGGCTACCGCTCAGCCAAAATATCACGAAGGGCTGGGGCCGCTGGTTGCGGGGTTCCAGTTTGCGGCCTATGGAGACCTTGAGGCTGTCGAACGCCTCATCGACGATCAGACCGGTGGCATTCTGGTTGAACCAATTCTTGGCGAAGGCGGAGTCGTCCCGGCCCCTGAGGGGTTTTTGCAGGGGCTTCGTCGGCTCGCTGACGAACGAGATCTATTGTTGGTGTTCGATGAGGTGCAATGTGGCTGTGGTCGGACTGGAAAATGGTTTGGCCACCAGCATTTTGAAGTGACGCCCGATGTAATGACGCTGGCCAAGAGCCTCTGCGCAGGCATCGCTGGCGGCGCCCTGCTGGCCAAGCCCGAGCTTGCGAAACATCTACGTCCCGGCATGCATGCCTCGACATTCGGTGGCAACCCGATAGCCGCTGCCGCTGGCATAGCAGCGATTGAGATGATTGAAACAGAACAGTTGCTGGGGCAGGTCGATCGGTCAGCTGCATTGTTCCGGAGTCGACTTGAAGAACTGCGGCAGCGGTGTGATGTCGTGCGTGAGGTCAGGGTCCTCGGCATGATGATCGGCATCGAGCTTTCCATTGATGGTGCTGCTGTTGTGCAGGCCTGCCTTGATCGTCAACTGCTCGTCAACTGCACGCAGGGGAGGGTGATACGGTTGCTGCCCGCAATGAATGTCACCCCTGCGGAAATTGAAGAGGGTTGCGACAAGCTAGCCGACGCAATCCTCGAGGTTGCCGGACGGTAGAGAATTTTCTGAATTTCGGCCGGTTCCTCCCGTCATCCGACGGGGCCGGACATCCAAGCTGATGGTGTTTCCGATGCGTCATTTACTCGTTCCCGAAGATCTTTCGGCCCACGAAATTGAGACAATCTTCGCGATCTCTCAAGACCTTGAAACCAAATACGAAGCCGGGGTGCGGGATGCACTCTTCCCGGGCCGGGTGCTCGCGCTTGTTTTTGAGAAACAAAGTCTGCGAACTCGGGTGAGCTTCCAAACGGCGATGGTGCATCTCGGAGGTGACAGCCTTTTTCTGGGGGCAGATACAGGCTTCGCCAGTTCACGAGAAAGCACTGATGACTTTGGCCGGGTGTTGAGTGAATATGTCGACTGCATCGCCTGCCGCTCAAAGTCGCATGCAACCATCGAGCAGTTGGCGGCGGTCTCCAGCGTGCCAGTGATAAACGCCCTGAGCGACTATAGCCATCCCTGCCAGGCATTGGCTGACTGCTACACCCTGCGGCGTCGATTCGGTCGGTTGTCGGGCCTCAAATTTGCATTCGTTGGCGACGGGAATAATATGGCCCGTTCTCTGGCGGTGACCTGCGGCCTGCTCGGCATGCGGTTCGTGCTGGCCAGCCCTTCTGCGTATCAGTTCGACGAGGCCTTTCTCTCGCATCTGAAGAAACTGCTACCAAAAGCCGAGTTCGAGCAGACAACCGACCCGGTGGCGGCGGTGAAGGACGCCGTGGCCGTCTATACCGACGTCTGGGCTAGCATGGGGCAGGAGTCTGAACGGGAAGTTCGACGGCTGGCATTCGAGCCCTATCGCGTTGATGAGAAGTTGATGGCTTTTTGCCCGGACGCAGTCTTTATGCACTGCCTGCCGGCCCGTCGTGGTGAAGAGGTTACCGATGCGGTAATCGATGGTTCCCAGAGCGTCGTCGTGCCTCAGGCTGCCAATCGTATGCATGTCCAGAAGGGCCTGCTTGCCTGGCTGCTCGGGCACCACTAGTTTCACAGCAGCGGCAAGCCGGTGAAACTGGGTGGTTCTGGGGGTTCGGGCCGCGATTGCCAGCGCCGCTGGTTGCAATGGTTTTTTGCCCCCTTTCGTAACGATTCGTCGGATGGTGTGGGAATGCTCGCCACGCAGAATCCGAGGGGTGAGATGCGCAGAATGCGGCTGGGGCGGAGATGGAATTGGTTGGCGGCAGCCGTCTTGCTGGGTGGCTTTGGCATTGCCCCGGAGCTGGCTGCCCAACCGTCGCCAGAGTCGGATGTTGCACCAGAAGAGACGCGACAAGCCTGGCAGCGGACCGACTACGGCAGTGGCCCAGATCGCCGTATCCATTTTCCCCGACTTGAGCAGCGGGAAGTCTACACCTACGGCTGGATTGAGTACGGGCTGGGGGCCAATAGCTGGGGCACACCCTTCAATGGGCCGATTACGATGGCTGATCGCAGCTGGCAGGGGCAGTTGAATCAGCTTTATGTGGTCACTGAACGGGAGACGGATGCCGAAACCGGCTGGGATCTTGGTGGGCGGGTCGACCTACTCTTTGGTACCGACTACTTCTACACGACCGCGCTCGGCTTTGATGCCTATCCTCTTCAGCCGCTTGGTATTGAGAACATTGCTTCATGGGCATTCTCGAAGGACTACGGCTTGGCAATGCCCCAGCTCTATGCTGACGTCGCCTACCGCGATGTCAGCCTGCGGTTTGGCCACTTCTACAGCATTCTTGGCTTTGAGGAAGTTCCGGCCATCGGGAACTTCTTCTACACCCACGCCTTCTCGATGCAGTTCTCACCTTTCACGTTTACCGGATTTTTGGGCTCATGGAAGGCGAACGATCAGGTCACCTTCTACAGTGGCATCACCACCGGCTGGAACAATTTTTTTGATGGCCAGCCAATGGTGAGTGATTACGCCATCCTCAACCCAGACTATCCTGGCGCGGGCAGCACGGCGAGTTATCTTGGTGGCATTGAACTCCAAAGCAGTGATGGGTCGCAGACACTCTTAATCGCGATCACGACTGGCAATGAAGTGACCACCATCAGCCGCAACCCAGCTGACGGATCACTGGTTGGCAACCGCTCGTTAATCAGTACGGTCTACACCAACCGGCTGAGTGACCGGCTGGTCTATGTCTTCCAGAACGACAATGCCTGGCAATTCAACGCCAATGTTGCTCCCGGCAATATGGGCCAGCAGCCCGGCCTGGCCCAGTGGTACTCCTTCATCAACTATCTGTTCTGGGAGTTCAGCCCGCAGTGGGAGGGCGGCGTGAGGCTAGAGTATTTCCGTGACAACAATGGCTATATTGTCTCCGCCCCACTCCGGAACGAAAGCCAATTGGGGAATCCTGGGTACTGGACCGGTGGCTTTGCCGGCAGCTTCTGGGAGCTGACTTTTGGTCTGAACTGGTACCCGAATAACAACTGGGTCATTCGGCCTGAGTTGCGTTATGACTGGTTCACTCCCAACACCCCGACCACACCACTGCCGTATGGCAAGCCGCTGGGCCAGGGCATCAATGTCGGCGGTAACCAGACAGGGCAGTTCTATGCCGGATGTGACGTGATCTGGCAGTTTTAGTTTGAGCGCGGACGGGCCATCCCTGGCCCCGTCCGCTTGGCTGCGGTGACGAACGCCAAGGGTTCGTCACGCAGCTCCTTGCATCCTGCTCGGTGTCCCATGTTGGTGATACCGGGCCATCCCCGGCCCCGTATCCGGTCGCTTCCGCTCCCGGCTTCCAGCGAATGAGCGACAGTTGAAGAAGCAGCGGAGCCAGGAGACGGACGACTTAAAAGTCCGAGAATTGTTCGAATTCGTCGTAGGGACGGTGTTCCAAATTGACAAAGCGGGTGTAATCGTGCTGCCAAAGCAGTTTGACATCACCAATTGGTCCGTTTCGTTGCTTGGCGATGATGATCTCCGCCTCGCCCTTGACCCGCTCTCGGTCTTCGTCTGTGGTCTGGTAATACTCCTCACGGTGAACAAACATCACCACATCAGCATCCTGCTCGATTGCCCCGGATTCTCGGAGATGATTGAGGCGGGGGCGATTATCACGGGACACCTCCGCCTGACGGTTGAGCTGGGCCAGGCAGAGAATCGGGATATCGAGTTCTCGAGACATCGTCTTCAGCCGGCGGGCAATCCGAGCCACCTGCTCCTGCCGCGGATCACGCGGGTTATCTGGCTCTATGAGCTGCAGATAGTCGATCACAATCAGTGACAAGCCGCTTTTCCGCTTAAGCCGCCTCGCCACTGCCGCAATTTCGGTCAGTGTTCGGCCGGGAGTGTCGTCAATGAAGAGAGGAGCAGAACTGATCTCTGCCGACTTCTGAACCAGCCGCCGTCGATCCTCCTGTGAAATTGTCCCATTCCGCAGCCGGTGGCCGTTCACCTGGGCGGCTGAACACAGCAGTCGATCAGCTAATTCGAGGCTCGCCATTTCCAGGCTGACGAACAGCACCGGCTGATGGGTGTCAATCGAAATGTGTTCGGCAATGTTCATTGCAAAGGCAGTCTTGCCCATACTGGGACGGGCCGCCAAGATGATTAACTCAGAGTTGTGGAGGCCACCACAAAGGGTGTCGAGGTCGGTGAAGCCAGTTTCAACACCACCAAGGGCGTGCTCGTGCTTCATCCGGGCGTCCATCCGCACCATCACGTCTTCCAAGACTGACTGGATAGACTTGGCCTCGGCTGAGCTTCGCTGTTCAAGGATGGAAAAAATCTTCTCTTCCGCGCGGGCGAGCAGTTCTCGTGGTTCATCAAATGCGTCGTAGGCATCCCGCAGGATGTCGGTGCTGGCATCGATCAGCGAGCGAAGCATCGCCTTATCACGGATAATTGCCGCGTAGTGCGTCGCATGGGCTGCATGTGGGACAGAGTTGATCAACTCTGCAATCGCAGCCGCCCCGCCGACTAGGTCAAGCTCATCCTTTGCCCGTAGCCGTTCCAGCAGGATAGTCGCATCGATGCGGCCCCCAGAATCGTGCAGTTCAAGCAGTTGCCGGTAGATTGCCTGATGGGCTTCGTCTGCGAAGTCATCTGGCCGAACCGCCAAGGCAACGTCATCACAGACGTCTGGCTTTAGCAGAATACTGCCAAGCACATTTCGTTCAGCCTCGATGTTACCCGGTCGTCCAAGGTGCCCAACCAGGGCATTGTCTGGAGAGTTTGATTGGTCATCTCTCCGCCGACCGCGGGCCTTGCCGTCGCGGCCGTTACGCGTCGCTCGTCCAGCACGGCTAGAACCAGCCGCTTTCGATTCGCCGCGTGCTTGTTCCATGGAAGGCCCTGAGGGAGAGTTGTCAGGATTCCTCACCGCTGGCCGGAACCACCCAGACCTTGAGATCACCTTCAACCTCTGAAGAGAGCCGTATCTTCACCGTGTAGAGCCCAACTTCTTTCAGCGGTCCCTGGAGGAGAATCTGTTCCGGAGAAACTACGAGGTCCTGTTGTTTGAGAGATCGTGAGATCTCAGGAGCACCGACCGACCCGTAGAGATGTCCTTCATCATTTGCGTTCGCTTCGATTGTAACGCTGGTTCGGGCCAGCTCTTCAAGCAGGCTACGGAGACCGGCCAGTCGCTCACGGGCGATCGCCTCAAGCTTCGCCTTATGCTTTGCAACCATACGCTTGTGATGATCGGTTGCAATCGTTGCCAGACCCTGAGGCAAGAGATAATTCGTCGCATAGCCCGGACGGACTTCAACGACCTCTCCCTGCTTGCCAAGGTGCTCGACATTTTGAATGAGGAGAAGTTCAATTCCTCCCCGAGTTCCTCGCGGAAGCCGTTTGATGCCTTTGGTCCTCGTGCGTCTGGCTGTTGCTGTCACCATCCTGAAACCCTCTCAACGAAATTGGTAAGTGAATGTCTTTGATTGAAAAAACTGAACGGAGTGAGTGGCCGTGGTCGGGCTCATTCAAAAGGGAATATCGTCCTCTGAGCCACCAACGGCACTCGGCGAATTCATGCCCGAATCACCATCATACCCGCCGGATTGGTCGAATTCGTCACTCCGCCCGCCTCGGTTCCGATTTCCGGCTGAGCTTGGGCCACCTTCAGGCCTGCCACCACCTTTCGGGCCGATCAGGTGCATCCGGTCGCCAACCACCCGAAGCTTTGAATTCTTTTTGCCGTCTTTTTCCCAGGTGTCCAGTTTAAGCCGCCCTTCGACCAAAAGGGGCGACCCTTTGGTCACATACTCGCCGGCAATTTCCGCAGTCCTTCCCCAGAGCGTGACATCGACGAACGTCGTCTCTTCGATCCATTCGCCGGAAGCCGATTTTCGTCTGTCGTTGATGGCGAGCCCGATTTCCGTTACCGCTGTCCCATTGGAGATGTACCGTAGTTCTGGGTCACGGGTGACGTTGCCCATCAGGAAAACACGGTTCATGCTGCTGGCCATGGATCACTCCTTTCTCGTGCTGTCTTTTACGTGGCGGGCCGGAGCCGTCGGGGCAAGTTTTTGGGCCCACCACAAAGAGGTGAACGCTAGTTCAGGTTCATCGTA